>CALKMT010000110.1 GCA_938091715.1 uncultured Litorivicinus sp. | reverse complement strand
TAGGTCGCTGCGGGGCATGGCCTCAAGCGGGATCGGCCAATAGTGAATCCTGGGATCCAGCGCATAGTGTTGCAGGGCGGCAAACTGGATCGCGAACAACAGCGAGGGGTCAATGCCCAGTACCTGCTCACAGCCGGCCTCAGCCAGGCGCCACAAGTGATAGCCGCTGCCGCAACCCACGTCCAGTGCCTGCTTTACGTCAGAAGGAATGGCCGAACGAATGCGATCCCACTTCAAATCGCTGCGCCACTCGGTATCAATTTCGACGTCGAACAGACGATAGGGCCCCTTGCGCCAGGGCTTTAATTGCGCCAGCGCATGCCGCAGTTTATTCGAGTCGACTGAGTGGCCGACCGGGCCGACCCAGCGTGCGGTGCTGAATTCATCAACCGTGGCCGGCGGTAGTTGCCGCAAAATCTCAAGCCATCGGGGCAGGTTGCCGTGCTTTAGCCACGGATCAAAGTCAACTTGCTGGCCCAATGCGGCTAGATCGCCGGTGCAACGCGGCCAGTTAGCCTGCTGCCAGGGAAGGGGCTTCACTTGATGGCCACCCAGGCCATGAAATTCAGGGTTTGGAACCAGGGCCGAACCGTATTAAATCCAGCGTTTTGCAGTCTGCGGACCTGCGCTTCGGGGGTTTCCGGTACTAAAACGTTTTCCAAGGCTTGACGCTTTTGCGCGATCTCTAGCTCGGAATATCCGTTCGCCCGCTTGAAGTCCCAATAGACTTCCTGGGCCCAGGTGGCGTGGTCAGGATCTTCAAAGGTGACTTTCTCGGCCAACACCAACAGGCCGCCAGGTCGGGTCGCGTTATAAATTCGTTGAATAAAGCCCTCGCGCTGATCGAAGGGCAAAAATTGCAGGGTAAGCACCAGGGCACTGACGCTGGCGTTTTCAATGGGGGTGTTGAGAACGTTGTCATGAATCAGTTGAATGGGCCGGTCCTCGGCTGTTCTGGACTCGGCCAGAAACGCTCGTGCCCGGTCGATCATGGGTGCTGAGTTGTCAATCGCCAATACTTGAGTGTTCGGCGTTCTGACGTGCCGGGCCATGCTCAGGGCGGTGGCTCCCAAACTGGTTCCAAAATCGTACAGGTGGCTGTTGGGTTGTGCGTGGCGGGCGGCCAGCAGGCCCGTGCCGCCGACCATTTGCCCATACCCAGGCACGCTGCGCCGGATCATGTCCGGGAACACCTGGGCTACGTCGTCATTAAAAGCAAATGGCCCCAATTCCTCGAAAGGAGAGGCAAAGACAGCATCTTTCATGCCGTCATTGTACCTCAAAGGTTTAGGCGTTTGAGGCCATGCCCTCAAGCTGTGCACAGGTTTCGCGAACCACCCCAACCTGGGCCTCCAGCTCGGCCATCAGGTTATTCAGGCGCAACCCCACCTGGCTTGCTCGCTCGCCGATACTCATCAGGCTGCCTTCGATGGCCTCGATGCGACTGGATCCCTCTTCGACTTCGCTGGATAGGCGGTCGATTTGGTCGACCACCGTCCGTGTGCCCTTGGCCATTTCCTCGACAATCGAGTTGACCTCTTCGGTGGCGTGGGAAGTTCGGCCGGCCAGGTTACGAACCTCGTCTGCAACCACCGCAAAACCGCGTCCCTGTTCGCCCGCTCGCGCAGCCTCGATGGCAGCGTTCAGGCTGAGTAGTCCGGTCTGTTCCGCGATGTCGTTGATCACTCGAGTGACACTCTGAATTTTTTCCGAGCGGGTATCCAACGCATGAATCTCGGTCAGGGCCTCGCTGGTCGATCCACTGATCCTGCGAACTTGATTGACGGCTTGGTTTAGTGCTTCGCGTTGCTCGCCGGCTTCACTTCGGTTGGCCTGTGCGAACTCCATGGTGTCGCGGGCCTCTTGACTGACCAGCTCCAGTGACTGGACCAAGCTCATCAAGCTGGCGCTGGCCTGAACCAGGTTTTGCACGTTGCCTTGGGCCTGGCTTTGCACTGTGTTGAGTTGTTGCTCTAAAAACGTCGCCCGTTCCGATGCCTGGTGGAACTGACTCATGGCCTGTTGGGTGGCCTGTGTTTGCTGGGTCATCAACTCGACCACCGGTGACAGCCAATTTGGGACCGGGGTACCCTGAACCAGGCCCTTAACGATGCGCTGTTGCCCGCGTTTATGAAGCAAAAATTGCCATGCCCAGCTGACCAATCCCCCCACCGCCACCAGAATCGACGGCACCAGGGCCATTGCTGGGAACATCACGGTTACCGTAGCCGCGGCCAGGATACCGAGGACCCAAGGAACCGATGTAATCAAAACAGTCATCTAACACTCCAAACACAGGGCATGAATTCGCCATGCACTGAGTATCGGCCAGGATTTCGATTGCTGTAGTTTTACTGGGTACAGTCCCGTCCGGTTAACTAGGGCACAGTTCTGCTTCGGACCCTTTGCTAGCGTAGGGCGATGAACGATTTACGATGGCTTTACTGGGATCGCGAAAGCGCTCAAACCAACCAGCGCCAGCGGCGAGTAATTGACGTGGTGCGCACCCTGGCGCTGACCTCAACCCAAATAGAACAGTTCTTGATGCTCGAACCCGGCCAGCTAACCCAGTGGTGCCAGGGCGAGCTCAGCAATCGGTATGCCGCGATGCGTTTGGTGCGGATTCACCGGGTCGTCTTGCGCAATCGAGAGTTTTTGCCCGCCCGACGACAAATGCCCGACTGGATGTCGCGCAAACTGGTAAACGGACGTTCGGCGCTGGACGTCTTGGCGGATCCTTATTTCCTGGAGCATCG
>CALKMT010000109.1 GCA_938091715.1 uncultured Litorivicinus sp. | reverse complement strand
CCTGCCAGGGTGGCTTGGCCTGCGGATAAACGCGACTGCAAGCGGTTAAAGACCCGCTCGCTGCCCCAGGTCATCAGCATGTAAAAAATCAACAGACCGCCAAAGTAGTAAATCCGCCAGTCCGGGTGCGGATAGGCAAAGCGGCCGCCCTTCGCGCCGCCCAACTCGCGGGCCCAATACACGATGTCCTCGATGCCCAGCAGGAACAATAGCGGCGTGGCCTTGATCAAGATTTGCCACAAATTAGCGAGCCCCGGCAGGGCATAGCCCCACATCTGCGGCAGTTGAATGCGCCAGAACGTTTGTCCTGGGCTCATGCCGTAGGCCCGGGCAGTTTCCAGTTGGGTGCTGGGTACGGCGCTCAAGGCACCGTCCAAGGTATTGGCAGCGAAGGCCCCAAACACCAGAGTAAAGGCCATCAGCGCCAGGGAAAAACCGTACAGGCTGTGGACCCAGGGCGCGGCGCTGGACAGGGGCATTTTGGCCGCCTGGCAAACGACAAAGTCGTTGCCCTGGTAAATCGGATCGGTGACCTCGGGACACAGCGCGTAATGGCGCACAATTTCAATGCCCTGATCGATCAGTAGTGGTACGAACAGAAAAAATACGATGTCCGGGATGCCCCGTACCATGGCGACATAGCCCTGGCCGAGCTGTCGAATCCCGGGTAGCTGAGAGCGTTTGGCCAAGGCGCCAATAAACCCCATGGCCAGCGCCAGCGGCGCAGCCAACGCCAAGAGCCCCAGGACCGTGCCAAAGCTTTGATAAAACAGCAGGTGCTTGCCGTTTGTCAGATAGCAGGCTAACCAGGGAAGGCCTTCGAGGGCCGAGGGGTCTGAGCACATTTCGAGCATAAAAAAGCCCCGCCAGAGCGGGGCCCTTTATCGGTCAGTCGTTAGTAGACTGCTTGATCGGCACTGAACCATTCGGTGATCAGCGCGTTCAGTCGACCGTCCGCCTTGATGGTGTCGATCGCTGCGTTCAGCTTGGCTTTTAGCTCGCCATCGGATTCACGAACACCGATGCCGATGCCGCCGCCCAACAGCACGGTTTCAATGACGACTAGCTCGCCATTCGAGGCATCCACAGCTTCTTGCAGGAATGCGCCGTCAGCCAATACTGCGTCGGCTTCGCCGTTTTTAACCGCAGCCACGGTTTCGTCGGGGCTTGCGAACTCGACCAGGGTAGCCGAGCCTTTGGCGACTTCACCGGCTTGGATGGTGTTGGTTTGAGCGGCCACGATGCCGGCGGTGATTACACTGGGGTCGGTGCCCGCCAATGCCACGTAAAAGCTAGGATCCGGCGGCAGGTACGCCTGGGTGAAGTCGATGACTTCGTCGCGCTCGGCGGTGATGCTCATGCCCGCGATGATGGTGTCGTAGTTGCCGCCCACCAGGTTAGGGATGATGCTGTCCCAGTCGTTCTTAACCCAGGTGCAATCCAGCTTGGCCACTTCACACAGCAGGTCGCCAACGTGACGCTCGTAACCGTCGATTTCGCCGGCGTCGTTGACAAAGTTGTAGGGAGGATAGGCGCCTTCGGTGCCCATGCGGACGGTATCGGCCATCGCGGGAACGGCAATTAGGCCGGCGGCCAATGCGCTGAGTAGGGTTTTTTTCATGGTATTACCTTCTTGTTGTTTAACCTTGGGTTGCGCTTAGAAATTGCTGTAAGCGCTCAGACTTGGGGTGGTCCAGTACCTGACTCGGGTCGCCTTGTTCCTCGATCCGGCCTTGGTGCAGGAAAATTAAGTGATTTGCCACGTCCCGTGCAAGTTTCATGTCGTGAGTCACGATGACCATGGTGGTGCCCTCGGCGGCCAGGGTTTGGATGACCTTGACGACTTCGGCCTCTAGTTCGGGATCCAGCGCGCTGGTGGGCTCGTCAAACAGCATGGCGGTCGGTTGCATGGCCAGCCCTCGGGCAATCGCGGCGCGCTGCTGCTGGCCACCGGATAGCTCGGCGGGATAACGATCGCCTTTGTCGCCGATGCCGACCTTGTCCAGCAGGGCCTGGCCCAACTGGATCGCTTGATCCTTGGGTTGTTTTAGTACCGTGACCGGGGCCTCGATGACATTTTCCATGATCGTCAGGTGAGACCACAGATTGAACTGCTGAAAGACCATGGACAATTGCGTGCGCAGTTGGCGAACTTGGTCTGCATCCGCGGGTGCCCGGTGGTGCCCCTGGCCTTTGAATTGAATCGGCTCGCCACAAAAAATCACGTCACCGCCCTGGGGCTGTTCCAACAAATTCGCGCAGCGGATCAGGGTGGATTTGCCAGAACCCGAGGAGCCGATCAGCGCGACCACATCGCCCTTGTTAGCGATCAGGTCGACGCCCTTGAGGACCTCAAGGTCGCCATAGGCTTTGTGGATGTCGCGAAGTTCGAGTACCGGAGTCATCAGGCTAGAATATCAGACTTAAGTATGATCGCCAGAGAATTGCGCCAAGCGACCCTCGATCCGTTCTAAGTCCTGATCGGTCATCAGGCCAACACAGGCGCGCAGGCCCTGCTTTTGGTTGGCCCCCGCGTCGGTTAGCGGGGTCGCGCTGATGCCATACCCCATTAACGCCTCGGCCAGACCCGATTCGGGATAGGCCGGATGGCCAAAGGCAAAATAAAAGCCGTCGCCGATCGGCGTACCGTTGTCGTGGCCGTACAGGATCTCGAAGCCGTTTTGTTGCATCAGGGATTTCAGCTTTGCGGCCCGTGCCTCGTACGCCCGTGCCTCGAGTAGCGGATTCCAATCCCCGTTCAACATGGCCCGCATGGCGGCTTCAAATCCCGCTTGAGCGGACTGACACAGGCCCGCCGTGGTGGTTTGGATCACCCCAAACAACAGCGCATGGCGGAACAGGGCGTGGCCAAAGCGGGCTTCCAAGCCATCGCTGGACAGATTCATGATGGCCTCGGGGACCAGCAGAGCACCGGTTCGCTGGCCGGCGTAGTTGAACAGTTTTGAGCCGGAAAACAGCAGCATGCAGCGGTCCGTGTGATGTCGAATGCTGGGCGGGAAGGGGGCCTGGTTGGGGGTCGAATAGTCGACCCGGAAATCCATGCCGAAATACGCCAGGTCTTCGAGTGCGATGCACTGGTACTGATCGCACAGCGTTGCAATGTCCTTTAACTCCTGATCCGTCAGGCAATTCCACACCGGATTCGAGGGGTTGGAATAGACCAGTCCGGCAAACTCGCCGGTGTCCAGATACGGGCGGATTTGTTCGGCGACCTGACGGGGCTGCGCGTCAAATACATCGACTCGCTCGAACTCAATGCCCAGGGATTTGACCTGTTGCATCTGGGTGGGAAAGCCGGGATCCAGGAACAGGATCTTTTTGCGTTTCGGGTGAATTTGGCTGATCAACCAAAACGCCGCCAGGCTGGCCTGCATGGAACCCGCGGTGGGGATGCAGTTGTCCGCCTCGAACGTTACGCCCATAAAGGACTGAAAATACTCGGCCAAGGTGTGGCGCAGGGATTCGGCGCCATTCAGGGCCGGGTACTGGGTCACGCGAATGCTGTCCAATACCGCGCGCTCTGCGTCCAGCGCCTGGGGCGCGGGCTTTAATCCGGGGACGCCCAGTTCCATACGCACAAACGATGTGCCGCTGAGCTGCTCTAGCTCGTTAATCAGCATCACCAACTGGCGAATGGTCGCGGTTTCCAGTTGTTCAATATGCAGGCGGCGTTTCGCCTCGGCCAAATGATCAGGGGATATTAGGGTGCTCATCGCGGGGTCCGAATTCAGGGGCGCTTACGATACCACGCCCCATGGTTTCCGGAATACTAGGCCGACAGGGCCTGCATCGCCTGGTGGTGTGTCAGATGGACCTGGCCGGTCAGGTGGCTTAAAAAGTTTGATCGCTGCAGCCGATCCAGGACCGGGCCTTTGACCTCGGACAGGTGGAAGTCGATGCCCGCGGTTTGCAGTCGATCGTTGATGGCCTCGAGGGTTTCCAGTCCCGAGGCATCAATCTGGTTGATGGCGCCGCTGTGCAACACCACATGCTGCACGTCAGGTCGGCCAATGACATCCGAGACCTGGTCCTCTAACAGCCGGGCATTTAAAAAGTGCAGGCGCTCGTCAAAACGTAAGGCGACCACGCCCTGGGTTTGATCCACTTCGTGGCGATCGATGTTGCGGTAGTGTTCGGTGCCGGCCACGCGGCCGAGCTCGGCGATATGCGGGCGGCCGACTTGACTCAGCAGGCAAACAATTGAGCACAGGACGCCGGCGATAATGCCCGCCTCAACGCCCAGCACCAGGACCGCGCCGATGGTCATAAACATCGCCACACTGTCGCCGGCGGAAAATTGCATCACGTGGCGCATGCTTTTCAAGTCGACCAGGGATATGACGGCGACGATCACGGTGGCGGCCAGCACGGCTCTGGGTAGATAGGTAAACAATCCGGTCAGGAATAACGCGGTGATACCAATCAATACCGAGGTGAACACGCCGGCCATGGGGGTGCGAGCCCCGGCATCATAGTTGACCACGCTGCGGCTGAATCCACCGGTCACCGGGAACCCGCCGCCCAGGCCACTTGCTAGGTTGGCCGCGCCCAGCCCCAACAGTTCTCGATTGGGTTGGATGCGCTCACGGCGCTTGGCTGCCAGGGTGTGGCCCACCGACACGGACTCGACAAAACCGATCAGGCTGATCAATACCGCCGCGGGCCATAATTCGGTCACCAGACCCCAGTCGATATTCGGCACCGAGGGCATTGGCAGTCCCGCGGGGATATGGCCCACGATGGCGATGCCTTGCTGATCCAACTCCCAGCCGTAAACCGCCAGAGTGCTAAGGATTACCGCCAGCATCGGTCCTAATTTAGCCAACAGATCGGCTGCGCTGTCAGACAACCCTAGGCGCCGTAGGACCGGGGCCAGCCCAGAGCGAACCCAGGCCAGAAACCCCAGGCACAGCAGCCCTAATACCAAGGTGGCTGGGCTGAATTGATCCAGGTTCTGCCACAGGTTCTGAATCAGTTGGGGCAGGGTGTGGCCGCTGGTGGGTACCCCGATCAAATGTTTCAGTTGACTGGCGGCGATCAAAATTGCCGAGGCACTAATAAATCCGCTGATCACCGGATGGCTAAGCAGATTGGCCATAAAGCCGGCACGTAAAAAGCCCAGCACCATCAGGAAGCCGCCAGACATCAAGGCCAATAAAACGGTCGCGGCTAAATAGTTGTCAGTGCCCGGGGTGGTGACAGCGCCAACGGCGGTGGCGGTCATCAGCGACACCACGGCAACCGGTCCCACGGCCAGGGTCATGCTGGTGCCGAATACCGCATAGGCAATCAGCGGCAGAATCGACGCATACAGGCCGACCTCGGCGGGTAAACCGGCCAACATGGCATAGGCCAGTGACTGCGGGATCAGCATCACGGTCACGATGATCGCTGCGACTAGGTCGTCCCTGACCTTGGCTTTTGAATACGCCTGAATCCAATGCATAGAATTAAACCGCGTTAATGGGGATCTTTAGGTAGCTAACGCCATTTTCTTCTGCGGGTGGCATGGCTCCGGCGCGCATATTGGTTTGCACCGACTGCAAGATCAAGGTTGGCATGGAGAGGGTCGCGTCGCGAGCCTCGCGCATTTCGATGAACTGGGCTTGGGTACCCTGTAAATGGATATTGTGTTGCCGTTGTTCGGCCACCGTGCTCTTGAACTCGAGTTCCCGTCCGCCGGGTAGGTAGTCATGTCCGGTAAAGACCCGGGTCTCATCGGGCAGTGACAGAATTTTCTGCACGCTGTTCCAAAGGGTTTCCGCGCTACCCCCGGGGAAGTCACAGCGGGCGGTGCCAAAGTCGGGTTGGAATAGCGTGTCGCCAACAAAGACCGCATCGCCGACCTGGTAGCTCATGCACGCCGGGGTGTGGCCTGGGGTGTGCATCGCGTTCAGGATCATGGTGCCGATCTGAATGCTGTCGCCATCGTTTAGCAGGTGTCCAAACTGCGAGCCATCCCGGGAAAAACTGGCCTCGACGTTAAACAGATCGCCAAAGATGCCTTGGACGTCAACAATGTGATTGCCGATCGCCAGGGTGCCGCCAAGTTGCTCGAGCAAATACGGCGCCGCGCTGATGTGGTCGGCGTGGACGTGGGTTTCTAAAATCCACTGGACCTCGAGGTCGTGCTCTTGGATAAACTGGATCAGTTGGTCCGCGCTGGTAGTCTTGGTCCGGCCGCTGGCTGCATCAAAATCCAATACCGAGTCAATGATGGCACAGGCCCGGCTGTTGGGGTCTTGGACGACATAGGTCAGCGTCCAGGTGGCCGGATCAAACTGGTGGTGAACAATGGGGCGAATCATAATTTGCTTCCCTGAAATAACTTAATGGAATAATCTTATAACTAAATTGCAGGTCGGGTAAATGCAAGGGCCTGCAATGGCAAATTTGATGGAGCGCAAACAATGACGGAATTTACACCAATATCCGCCGCGGTGGGTGGCGGGTTGATCGGGCTTTCAGCGGCGATCGGCTATTTGGCCCTAGGCAAAGTGACGGGCATCAGTGGGATTTTTGGGCGCGCCTTAAACGGCGACATGGGATTCGGCCAGTGGGGCTTATTTTTCCTGATCGGTCTGATCGGGATGCCCGCGGTCATGCACGCCCTGGCGCCCAGTGAGCATGGCTTTACAGCCCCCGCGCCTGTGTTGGTGGTGTTGGCCGGCCTGTTGGTCGGGGTCGGTACTCGCATGGGCAGTGGCTGCACCAGTGGCCACGGCATTTGTGGGATGGCACGCCTGTCGATTCGTTCGGTGGCCGCCACGGTGATTTTCGTTGGCTCGGGTGTGGTGATGGTCGCCGTGTTGCGCCACGTGTTTGGAGTGATCGCATGATTCGTTTATTTGCGTTGTTAATGGGCGCCTTATTCGGCGCGGGCCTGTACGTCGCTGGCATGACCGATCCTGCCAAGGTGCAAAGTTTCCTGGACATTACCGGTCACTGGGACCCCAGCCTGATATTTGTCATGGGCGCGGGCATTCCCGTGGCTGCGATGGGGTATTGGCTGATGCGTAGCCGGGGCGAGACCCTGTTGCATCAACCGCTGTTGGACTTGACGGCCAGTGCCATCGACCGCCCCTTGGTGATGGGCAGTGTTTTATTTGGTCTGGGTTGGGGTTTGGGAGGATTCTGTCCTGGCCCGGGGCTGGCCAGCTTGTTGTTACAGCCCACCACAGCCGGAATGTTCGTCCTGGCCATGGTGGTCGGCATGCTCGGTCATGATCGTTTGATTAAGTCGTAAGACGATCCCGAATGTCTTCGATATTCAGGCCGGTACGTGCAACGGCCTGAATCACCTCGTCTGCATCGGCCTCTTGCGCCAGGGCCCATAACTTGGCGCAGCGGGTGCCGGTGCGGCAGTACGTCAGCACCGGCCCTTCAGCCTGATCCAGCAGGTCATGATGATCAATCACATCCTGGTCGGTAATCGCAGCGCCGTTGACCGGCAGGTAGTGAAACTCAACCCCAGCGGCTTGCAACACGGCCTTGGCCTGTTGTGCGTTCAGGTGGGCATCGCCTTCCTCGTCGGGGCGATTGCAGATCACCGTTTTATAGCCCTGAGCGATCACCTCCGCCAAGTCGTCTTCGGTCAGTTGATCCGCCAGACTGAGGTTCGGGGTTAGGGTGCGTAATAACATTCGGAGGTCCTTTTGTTACCGATGGGTACTTTCAAATATTTTGTTTGCGTTAGCCGCCACAAAGCCCTGATATAACTGCCCTGATGCATCTGGGTGTCGACGAGCGAATTCATAGAAACAACTGGGGATTTCCTGGGATCCCTCCGGGAATTCCACGGACACCCGATCGGCCAAGGTTGAGCTTTGTTCTAGCAGGTCGGCCGGTGTGCCTTTGACTTCGCCGCCGGCGGTATTGATCGAAAATCCGGCTTGGCGAATCCATTCGTTCATGGTCTGCACACTGGGATCGGCGTTCAGGGCGTTCAGATCCACCGTGAAATGATTCGCTCGTAATCCCCAAACCGACAGCCAGCCTGCGTATTCACTCTCGTCGGCCAGTGCGCTGTAGGCCTGATAGGTGGGCATTGCCCATGACCGCCCGGAATAAAAAATGCTTGGATCCAGGGTCGTCTCGGGAATTTGCGCCACCATCGCGCCCAACAGGGCCTGGGCCGATGCCGATAGCTCGCTACGTTTTAGCTCGCTTAAGAATATTTTGGGCTGGCCCGGGCAAGCGTACGAGCCGGCCACCAGTTTTTTAGCGCTGAAGTCATAGTGCTGTTCGAATCGGTAGCCGAGGGATTCCAGCACCGGGGTTAGGTGCGCCATGTCGATCGGGCAATCGTCAAAGGTGCGAAAGGCCACATGATCGTTTTGCACGGTCTCGCCCCGGGCCGCCAGCAGTTGATGAATGCCTCGGGCCTGAGGCGTGACTGTTAGGTAGTGCTGCCACAGGGCGTCAAAAAAAGTATCCGTACGTGACATCAGGGCGACTCCATCAATTCGCGGGCTAGACGAGCATGATCCTCGACCAGTTTCGGCCAGTCCAGTGTGGCAATGTGACCCTGTGTAACGACGGGGCGTCCCTGCACCCACAGGTCGGTCGGCCGCAAGGGGCCGCACAGCAATAGAGCGGCCACCGGATCCCAGGTGTCTGCGCCTGGAACCTGACTGACATCGTACAGCCCAAAGTCGGCCTGGTAGCCCGGGGCAATCTGACCGATGTCCGAGCGGCCCAGCACCTGAGCCCCGCCTCGGGTTGCGATGTGCAGGGCCTCCCGGGCGCTCATGGCATCCGCGCCCAAGCGCACCCTTTGCAATAACAGGGCTTGGCGCGCCTCATTCATTAAATCCGCGGCATCGTTTGACGCGCTGCCATCGACGCCCAATCCGACCGCCACCCCGGCGTCTCGCATCTCGCGCACTGGGGCAATGCCCGAGCCCAAGCGCATGTTAGAGCAGGGGCAGTGCGCAACGCCGGTGCCAGTGCGGGCGAACAGGTCGATCTCGCTGGCGTCCAATTTAACGCAGTGCGCATGCCAGACATCGGCGCCGACCCATCCCAGGGACTCGGCGTATTCCCCGGGCCGACAGCCGAACTGGCTTTGCGAGTACGCGATGTCCTCGTCGTTCTCCGCCAGGTGCGTATGCAGCCCCACGCCCAATTCCCGGGCCAACAGGGCGGCATCGCGCATCAGTTCTCGACTGACTGAAAATGGCGAGCAGGGCGCCAGGCCAACCCGCACCATGGATCCCTCGGATGGGTCGTTGAATTGCCCGACCACGTCCTGGCAGTCCCGCAGGATGGCGGACTCGTCTTCGACCAGGGCGTCTGGCGGCAGTCCGCCTTGGCTTTCGCCAATGCTCATGGCGCCCCGGGTGGGGTGAAAACGAACCCCTAGTGCCTGGGCCGCTTGGATGCTGTCGCTTAGGTGGCAATCGTTGGGGTAGATGTACAGGTGATCCGAGCTAGTGGTGCAGCCGCTGAGTGCCAACTCGCCGAGGCCAATCTGGGTAGAGACGCGAATGTGATCGCTGCGCATGCGACCCCAAATGGGGTACAGGCGTTTTAGCCAGTCAAACAGCAGTGCATCCTGGGCGCCGGTGACCGCCCGGGTCAGATTCTGATACAGGTGGTGGTGCGTGTTGACCAGGCCGGGCAACAGGATCTTGCCGGCAGCATTGACGCTGTTATCGGCGGGGGGCAATTGCTCGGCCGGCGCGATCTGCGCCACCTTGCCGTCCACGACGTGCAGGCTTTGACCGGCCAGCTCGTCGGCCGCGTCGTTCATGGTCACGATCAGGCGGGGGTTCAGGATGTTCAGCGTTGGCACGGGGCTCTCTCATTCGGTTTTCGTGCAAGGCCTGTGGCCTCACCACAAAGTGAGTGCCCGGACTCTCGATTTTCAGTAGACTAACGGCTTGCGCCAGTAGCTGGAAAGAAAAACCAATTTGAGTTCATCTACGACCCGTCTTCGCGTTCAAGCGATTCACAAAGCCTTCCCAGGCGTCATTGCCAACGACAACGTTAGCTTTGATGTGGCGCGCGGTCATATCCACGCCCTGTTGGGCGAAAATGGCGCGGGCAAGTCCACTCTGGTCAAAATGATTTACGGGATTATGGCTCCGGATTCCGGCGGCTTGGTCCTGGATGGGTCTCCGTTTACGCCGCGCAAGCCCGCCGAAGCTCGGGCCCAGGGTGTCGGCATGGTGTTCCAGCACTTTTCCCTGTTTGACGCTTTGACCGTGGCGGACAATGTGGCCCTGGGGATTCCGCCTGCATTGGCACAGGGCGATCTGAATGGCCGGGTCGCCGAGTTGTCCGAAACTTATGGATTGCCCCTGGATCCGACCCGTCGGGTTGGGGATCTGAGTGTTGGCGAGCGGCAACGGGTCGAGATCGTTCGAGCTCTGTTCCAAGACCCCAAGCTGTTGATTATGGACGAACCGACCTCGGTCCTGACGCCCCAGGAAGTGGCTCAACTGTTCAAAACGCTGAACCGCCTGCGCGACGAGGGTCGCAGCATCCTGTACATCAGTCACAAACTGGACGAGGTCCGCGCGCTGTGCGATCAGGCCACGATTTTGCGTGGAGGACAGGTCGTGGGTCATTGCGATCCCGCCCAAGAGACCGCGACTTCGCTGGCTGAAATGATGATCGGCGAGCGTCTGATCCCCGCGGCCGCCGCCGATTCTCAGGCGGGTGACATCCGGCTGGAGGCTCAGGATTTGCGTCTGGCCTCGGAATCCAGTTTTGGGGTGGGGCTGAAATCGGTCAACTTGACTGCCCGCTCGGGTCGTATTTTGGGCGTCGCCGGGGTCGCTGGGAACGGCCAGGACACGCTGGTTCAAGCCCTGCTGGGCGAGCGTCGACTGGACAGTGGCTCGATTGTTTTGGATGGCCAGGATATCTCCCGTGCCTCGGCCAGCCGCCGTCGCCAAATGGGGTTGTGTGGTTGCCCGGAAGAGCGCCTGGGTCACGCAGCTGTACCTGGGCTCAGCTTGGCGGAAAATACTCTGCTGTCCGGGCGTGAGCGCAAGTCCCTAGCGCCGTCCGACTGGATCCGACCGGAACAAACGCGGGCATTTGCCCAAGCCATCGTCGATCAGTTCGGCGTGAAAACGCCTAGCGTCGAAACCCCAGCCTCCAGTTTGTCTGGGGGTAACCTGCAAAAATTTGTGGTCGGCCG
>CALKMT010000108.1 GCA_938091715.1 uncultured Litorivicinus sp. | reverse complement strand
GCAGATCTACAGTAAGGATGACAATTTGAGGGTCAGGTCATAGCAGACGGGCCAACTTTGGCAGCAGTTACATGCAAATAGAATTTGTCAGCCCCCTGTGGGTATGGAACACGGAAAAATCCCAATGGCACTTTGTGTGTCTGCCCGAGGACGCCCGTGACCAGGTGCGTTTTGCCCTGCACGGCAGGCCGCGCCGAGGGTTTGGCTCGGTCCGGGTTCAGGTCAGGGTGGGCGGCAGCCTGTGGCGGACCTCTTTGTTTCCCGATACCCAACGGGACACCTATTTGTTGCCGATCAAGAAACCCGTACGGGATGCCGCGGGCTTGCACGCCGATCAGGCGGTGGAGGTCCATCTCGAGCTTTTGGAGGTCTAGGCTGGACTCGCTATACTGCGGCAACTTTGCACAGGGATGCTCATGCTTGACGTTGTAATTCTCGCTGCCGGTCAGGGCAGTCGAATGAAGTCCGATCTACCCAAGGTTTTACATCCTGTCGGTGGTATTCCGATGGTCCAGCACGTGATTAACGCGGTGGACGAGTTGGCGGATCGCATTATTTTGGTGGTCGGTCATGGTCAGGCGGACGTCCGTCAGGCTCTGGATGGACAGAGTTTGACCTTTGTCGAGCAAACCGAGCAACTGGGCACTGGGCACGCCCTGGCCCAAGCGCTGCCCGAGCTGTCCCCCGGTGGCACCACCCTGATGTTGTATGGTGACGGTCCGTTAATCGAGCGGGCTGACATCGAGGCGTTGGTGGCTGCCGGCCGCGAGGGGCACTACGCCCTGCTGACCGCTCAGCTCGAGGACCCCACCGGCTATGGCCGGGTTTCACGTGAAAACGGGCGTCCAGTCTCGGTGGTCGAGCAAAAAGACGCCACGCCTGAGCAACTCAACATCCAAGAGATCAACACCGGTTTGTTGTGCGCGCCAACCGACAGTTTTGCCCGTTACCTGCCCGCGCTGTCCAGCGACAACGCCCAGGGCGAATACTATGTCACCGATTGCCTGGCCATGGCTGTGGCCGCGGGCCAAACCACCCAGGCCGTGGTCACAGTGAACCCTGACAGTATCCTGGGGGCCAATGACCGTGTGCAGTTGGCCGAGCTCGAAGGGCTGTATCAGCGCCGCGAACGCGAGCGGTTAATGCGGGCCGGTGCGACTTTGATTGATCCGGCTCGGGTCAGCATTCAAGGCCAGGTCCAGACCGGCAGAGACTGCGTCATTCATCCTGATGTTCAGTTCTTTGGCCAGGTCACGCTGGGTGATCGAGTGACCTTGGGTCAAGGGGTGATCCTGACCGACAGCACCATCGCCAGCGACACCGAAATACAGCCGTACTGTGTATTGCAGCGGGCACGGGTCGAGCAGGGTGCCGACATCGGGCCCTTTGCCCGCCTGCGACCGGGCGCGGTGATGGAAGCAGGCTCCAAGGCCGGCAACTTCGTCGAGATTAAAAACGCCACGCTAAAAGCCGGGGCCAAAGCCAATCATCTGTCCTATGTGGGCGATGCCACCGTGGGCGAGCGAGCCAACTTGGGCGCCGGCACCATTACCTGCAACTACGACGGCGCCAATAAATCGCACACCGAAATTGGTGCCGATGCGTTTGTCGGCAGCAACAGCGCCCTGGTGGCGCCCGTTCGCTTGGCTCCTGGGGTGACTGTCGGGGCCGGCAGCACCATCACCCGGGACGTCGAGCAAGGATTGGGGCTGACCCGGGCTAAACAAATCGAGATACCGGGTTACCGTCGCCCAACAAAGGATTAATGCATGTGTGGAATCGTGGCGGCTGCCGCTCAGCGAAATGTTCAGGGGATTTTGCTCGAGGGTCTGACACGACTCGAGTACCGTGGCTACGACTCGGCCGGGGTGGCCATCCAGACCGCCGAAGGGCTGGAGCGCCGTCGGGCGGCCGGCAAAGTGGCCGCGCTGGAAGACAAGTTAATGGCCCAGCCGCTGATGGGTCAGGTGGGCATCGCACACACCCGCTGGGCGACCCATGGGATACCCAACGAAGCCAACGCCCATCCGCATATTTCGACCGACGATCTAGCCGTGGTGCACAACGGCATCATCGAAAACCATGACGAAATCCGCCAATCACTGCAGACCCAGGGCTATCAATTTGCCAGTGAAACCGACACCGAGGTCGTGGCTCACCTGATTCACTCGTTGTATCAGGGCGATCTGTGGCAGGCCCTGTGCCAGGCTTTGGAGCGCTTGCGCGGCGCCTATGCTCTGGCGGTCACCTGTCGTGCCGAACCCGGCCGTATCGTCGGCGCCCGACGGGGCAGCCCGCTAGTGGTGGGCGTGGGTATGGACGAGCATTTCTTGGGTTCGGATCCATTGGCGCTGTTGCACGTGACCGACCGATTTGTGTACCTGGACGAGGGTCAAACGGTCAGTCTGACCGAGGACAGCCTGCAAATTTTCCAGGCCGACGGTCGCGCAGTTGACGCCCGGGTCATGCGTTACGAGCACGGCTCGGACGCCGCGGACAAAGCGGGCTATCGACATTTCATGCTCAAGGAAATCTTCGAGCAGCCTAGGGCACTGGCCGACACCCTGTCCGGCCGGTTAACCGAGACCGGCGTTCTGCCCGAAGTCCTGGGCCCGGGGACACTGGATTTATTG
>CALKMT010000107.1 GCA_938091715.1 uncultured Litorivicinus sp. | reverse complement strand
CGCATCAAGAAGATTGACGAGCTGCCGATTCGGTCGGCCCTCGACGCTGGCCGTGTGGCGGTCGTGGCGGGCTTCCAAGGCGTTACCGAAGGGCAAAGAATTTCGACCCTGGGTCGCGGTGGATCGGACACCACGGCGGTGGCCATCGCTGCCGCCTTGTCGGCGGATGAGTGCCAGATCTATACCGACGTGGACGGCGTCTACACCACCGACCCCCGGGTCGTTGAGAGCGCCCGTCGGATGGAGTCGATCACTTTTGAAGAGATGCTCGAGCTCGCGTCGCTGGGCTCAAAAGTACTGCAGATTCGCAGCGTCGAATTTGCTGGCAAATACAAAGTCCCGTTGCGCGTCTTGCACTCCTTCCAAGACGGCCCCGGAACCCTGATTACTGTAGAGGACCACAAGCCCATGGAAAGCCCCGTTATCTCTGGTATCGCCTTCAATCGAGACGAAGCCAAACTGACCCTGCTCGGGGTCCCTGATGTGCCCGGTGTGGCGGCAGCGATTCTGGCGCCGGTAGGCCAAGCCAACATCGAGGTGGACATGGTGGTGCAAAACGTCGGCGAGAATAACACCACCGACTTTACCTTTACGGTGCACAAAAACGACTACGAGCGGGCCTATGAGTTGCTGGAACAGGTGCGTGATGAGTTGAACGCCCGAGAGCTGCGTGGTGACAAAGACATCTGCAAGGTCTCGGTGGTGGGCGTTGGGATGCGTTCCCACGCCGGTGTCGCCAGTACCATGTTTACCACCCTGGCCAATGAGAGCATCAATATCCAGATGATCTCGACCTCCGAGATCAAGATCTCGGTGGTGGTCGAGGAGAAGTATTTGGAATTGGCGGTGCGCGCCTTGCACACAGCCTTTGATCTGGCGGTGGAATCGTAGATTTTACGGCGCTAAAAAAGCCCGGCGGATGCCGGGTTTTTTAGTTATAAGGTTCTAGTACCTGTCTCTTTGCGATGTAAGTAATAATGCTTATAGTTTCGCAAGTAACTTTCATAAAGCAAAGAATGGATTCTGATAATGCTAGTGCTGTCGCGTAAGTTAGACGAGGGCGTCCAGATCGGTGAAGGCGTCACCATCAAAGTGCTGGGGATTAAGGGAAACCAAGTTCGCCTGGGCATCGAAGCACCCAAAGACGTCAAGGTCAATCGAGCCGAGTTATTCGAGGACGAGGAAACCGCTGCCGACGAAACGAGCAGCACCGCTTAAATACAAAAATGCCCGGATATACCGGGCATTTTTTATTCTGGCGCGTATTCAGCGTGCGCGGTAGGTAATGCGCCCTTTGGACAGGTCGTAGGGAGTCACTTCTACTTTGACTCGGTCACCGGTCAAGATTCGGATGTAGTGCTTGCGCATCTTGCCGCTGATGTGTGCGGTCACGGTATGGCCGTTGTCGAGCTCTACCCGGAACATGGTGTTGGGTAGCGTATCGACGATGGTGCCGTCCATTTCAATGCTGTCTTCTTTAGCCATTCATTCCTACTCGGAGGTTTTTGATTGCGCGGGATTATGGACCTGTACCGCCCGAGTATCAAGCCGGCCGGCGCCCGCCCGGTGCCTGACGAGTCCAAACCCGACCGTTTAGCAGCTCGATCGGCTGATAGTCGGTCTTGTAGCTCATTTTCTCGCACTCGCGAATCCAGTACCCCAGATAGACATAGGGCAGTTTGAGTCGCTGTGCCTCTAATACTTGGGTCAGAATGCCCAAGCGACCCAGCGAGCGTTTCGGTTGTTCGGGCTCGAAAAAGGTGTAAATCGCACTCAGGCCATGGCCCGCCAACACGTCAACCACCGACACGGCCAGCAGGGTGCCCTCGGCGTCCCGGAAACACAGGAAACGGGTGTTGGGTCCCTCGATCATGAGAAAGGTTCGGAACTGTTCCTGGCTCGGTGGATGCATGTCGCCATCCGGGTGACGCAGGTTGATGTAACGGCTGTACAGCGCATAGACCTCGTCGTCGATGTACGGCAGACGCCACTCGGCCGCCACCCCTGTGTTGGTCTTTAAGGTTTTTTTGAAGCGTCGTGACCAGACAAAGTCGGCCACTGGAACCCGCACGCTGATGCAGGCCTGGCAGCCGTTGCACTGGGGGCGGTAGTAGTATTTTCCGCTACGGCGAAAGCCCAGCAGGGTCAGCGTTTGATAGTCCTCGTCCGCAATCTGCACGTCTGGATCGGCGAACAAGGTGGTGGCTGTTTTGCCCTCCAGATAGCTGCAGGTGTGTGGGGCGGTGGCAAAAAAACGAACGTCGTTCAAATCACTCATGCATCACCAGCCCACCGCGGGATGCACCGGCCAAGGTGCCGGAGGTTGAGACAGGATTGGAGTCGGCCCGGCATAACGACCCAGTTGCGCGGCAAACTCGGCCCGCGGGATGGGTTGCGCGCCCAGCGAGGCCAAATGTGCGGTCGCCACCTGACAGTCGATCCATTGATACCCCCAATGCTCCAGCTGGCGAGCCAGGGTGACAAAGGCCACCTTGCTGGCATCCGATTCGGTACTAAACATCGATTCGCCGAAATAAAAGCGTCCCATGACAATGCCATAGAGTCCACCCACCAACTGCCCACTGCGCCAAGTTTCGACGCTGCGTGCCCAGCCCAGCCGATGCAAACGCTGATAGGCCTGCAGCATGTCTGGGTTGATCCAGGTCTCCTCGCGATCGCTGCAATGCTGAATGACCCGGTCAAAGGCTTGATTAAAGGTCACTTCAAAGCCCGCGTTACGCAGGGTCTTGCGCAGGGAGCGACGAATTTTCACCGCCCCTGGGGCGACCAGAAAGCGCGGGTTTGGGGACCACCATAGGATTGGCTGATCATCGCTGTACCAAGGGAAGATGCCCTGGTGATAGGCCGTCAGTAACCGTTCGGGTCGCAGATCGCCACCGGCCGCCAGCAAACCCTCGGGTTCGTCAACGGCTTGCTCGATGGGCGGAAACGCGATCCGGTCAGTCGCAAGCCAAGGCAGCAAGACTTAGCCGTCTTCGTCCAAGAAACGCTCGGCATCCAACGCGGCCATGCAGCCAAAACCGGCACTGGTGATCGCCTGACGGTAAATATGATCGGCCACGTCGCCGGCGGCAAAGACGCCCGGCACGCTGGTCTGAGTGGCGTTGCCGTGCTGTCCAGACTCGGTGATCAAGTAGCCATCCTTCATGTCCAGTTGGCCCTGAAAGATATCGGTGTTGGGTTTGTGGCCAATGGCGATAAAGACGCCATGCACATCCACCTGGCGCTGGCTCTGGTCGGTCATGCTGGCCAGGGTCAGCCCGGTGACGCCCATGGCATCGCCGGTCACTTCGGCCAGTTGGTGATTCCAAATGATCTCGACCTTGCCCTCGGCCTCACGCTGGAACAGGCGATCCTGCAAGATTTTCTCGGCGCGCAATTTGTCTCGACGGTGCACCAGGGTGACTTTGCTGGCCAGGTTGGCCAAATACAGGGCTTCCTCGACGGCGGTGTTGCCGCCGCCAATGACGGCGACCGGTTTGTCGCGATAGAAAAAACCATCGCAGGTTGCACAGGCACTCACGCCGCGGCCCATAAAGCTGGATTCGGATTCCAGCCCCAGGTACTGGGCACTGGCCCCGGTGGCGATAATCAGGGCATCACAGGTGTAGGTATCTTTGTCGCCGGTCAGGGTAAAAGGGCGCTGTGATAGGTCAGTGGTGCCGATGTGATCATTAATGGTTTGGGTATCAAAGCGCTCCGCATGGGCTTGCATACGCACCATCAGCTCCGGCCCCTGGACACCTTCGGCATCTCCGGGCCAGTTGTCGACATCGGTCGTGGTGGTCAACTGTCCGCCGACTTCGGTGCCGGTAATGACGACCGGCTTTAGATTGGCGCGGGCGGCATAAACCGCGGCGGTCCAACCGGCAGGCCCGCTGCCCAGAATGATCAGTTTGTGGTGTTGTGCCATGAGGATTCCTAAAGCTGAGATAACCGCGAGGGTTTGATAGTATCAATCCAAATTATGCGGTTACTGGCCGTGAGTTAAAAGGACTGTATGAGCGCCCGCACTTCAAAACTTACCTCTCCCTTTCGTCGTTTGGGCCGTGATCTGTGGCTGGTGGTCGGTATTGCCCTGTCTGTCTGGGTTTTGTTGGCGCTGGCCAGCTACGATTCGAACGATCCGGCGTGGTTTTTTACCGGCATTAATAACCCGCCGGTCAACATGATGGGCCCGTTGGGTGCCCTGATCAGCGAGCTAATGTTAATCGGCTTTGGCTACGCGGCTTTTGTGTTGCCGGTATTAATTGTGTGGCATGCGTTGTCGGTCATTCGTGAGCGGTCGCTGATGGATCTGACCCAGACCGGCGGTTGGATCAAGTTTTTTGGCTGGTGGATCGCGTTGGCGGGTTTGGGCGGTCTCCTCAGTATGACCGTGTTGCCCAAGGCGGGCGATTTACCCCCCGAGGTCACCGCAGGCGGGGCCTTGGGGCAGGTCATGGCGGATCTGGCGGTGGCGCCGATGGGCTTCTTTGGCGGCGGTATGGTGCTGTTTGCCGCAGGACTGGCGGGCTTAACCCTGGCCTTTTCTTTGCGTTGGACCTTGATTGTCGAGGCCCTGGGTCGCAGCATCGAGGGCATTACCCGGGGGCTGGCCGGTCGTGCCCAGGCCAAGCCCCAGGCCGACATGAACCT
>CALKMT010000106.1 GCA_938091715.1 uncultured Litorivicinus sp. | reverse complement strand
CGCTACAACAATTGTCCCTGATGGGGCCGGCGGAATTGCCCATCAGCATCAATTTGAGCCGAGAACAGGTGGGCCCCGACAGCCGCAGCCGAGTGGATGTGGTGGCCGGTCAGGCGTGGCG
This sequence comes from uncultured Litorivicinus sp., assembly GCA_938091715.1. Classification (GTDB taxonomy): domain Bacteria; phylum Pseudomonadota; class Gammaproteobacteria; order Pseudomonadales; family Litorivicinaceae; genus Litorivicinus. The sequence goes on along the minus strand of CALKMT010000106.1, from coordinate 9,878 downwards.
CCAAGGCCGCTGGCAATTGGCGTTATTGGGCAGCGTCGGCGGCGGCCGGTTGCAAGGCGTTCAATCGACTTGGTACGCCGCCGGCATCGACGCCTGGTATGGCCAGGGCTACTCAGGCCCATTCTTGCGTATGAATCAACAATTCTCCAACGAAGCGGGGCGGTCGGTGGCGGGATTGCAACTGGCCGACTGGCAAGATCAGAGCTTACTGACCGCCATAGGTTGGCGGGTCAAACAACGGCAATGGGGCCTCAATTGGGACGGAGATCTCGGCCTCGAGCGCTCGACACATAAAACCGTGGGCATGGTCGGGGATGGCAATCAGTGGCAAGCTATCGGGGCGATACCCGATCAACAGGGCGGCTACCTGTCATTAGGCATCGGCAACAAGACACGAGAATCCAGTTGGCGTGTGGGTCTGCGGCATTTTCGTCAGGACTCGCAACTGGTATTGAATTGGGGATGGTAAGTTTTTGTGTGAATTGCTGGGTATGAGCGCCAATGTGCCAACCGATATCCGCTTTAGCTTTCGCGGGTTAGCCGTGCGCGGTGGGCAAGTGGGCCCGCATCGCGATGGCTTTGGCATCGTTTTTTATCACGGCAAAGGCATTCAGGAATTTCGTGATGTGGATGCCAGCTGTCACAGCCCAGTGGCTCGGTTAGTCGAGGACTTGCCGATACGCTCTAAGGCCGTCGTGGCCCACGTCCGCCAGGCCAACGCCGGGGCGGTCAATTTGGAAAATACCCACCCCTTTCATCGGGAACTGCACGGCCGGCATTTTACCTTTGCCCACAACGGGCAACTGCCGGGGGTGAAAAAACTGCCCTTGGGTCGTTTTAAGCCGGTCGGCACGACGGATTCTGAGCATGCGTTTTGCTATCTGTTGGGCCAATTAGACGGCACCAAAGCCCCTTCGATGGCCCGTATTCGCAAGATCTTTGGCCAGGTGGCCGCGCAACTCTCTGAGTTGGGGGTGTGCAACCTGGTGCTTAGTGATGGGCGGGCGATTTATTGTTGGCGGACCACGAAATTGGTCTCGATCACGCGCCGTGCCCCCTTTGGTGCCGCGCGTTTGCAAGACGCCGACATGACCGTCGATTTTGCTCAGGTCACGACGCCCAACGATGTGGTCAGTGTGGTGGCCACGGACCCCCTGACCGATAACGAGGAGTGGGCCCCACTTCCAGAACGAAAAGTCTGTGTGCTGGTGGATGGCGAGTGGAAATAGTTGCCGTTTCTACGTCCTTTCCACTAAAGTCGAAGTAACAAAACATAATAACAAGGCGTGCCTGTGCAATTTGATAATGCTTCTGCTCCGTCCCTCAATTTGGAATCCACACCGAGCGCGTTGGCGGTTTTCAACCAAGCGGTAGAAGACTTCGCGGACCAGTGTGCATTCCAAAATTTTGGCTTCCAACTGACCTACCGTGAGTTGAGTAACCAAGCCAATAAAGTTGCGGCCTGGTTGCAAAAAGACCAAGGCGTTCAGGCCGGCGATCGTTTTGCTGTGATGTTACCCAACACCCTGCAATATCCAGTGTTTGCGCTTGCGCTGATGCGCATTGGCGCGGTCTTGGTCAATGTGAATCCCCTGTACACCCCCCGCGAGCTTACCCATCAGTTAAACGACAGCGGGGCGGTGGGCATTATAGTGCTGGCCAACATGGCCGAGACGGTCGAGGCCTGCGGATCGGACATCAAGCTGAACACGGTGGTTGTGACCGAGCTGGCGGACATCATGCCGCAGCCCAAACGGTTGCTGCTGAACCTGGCCGTCAAGTACCTAAAGAAAATGGTCCCGGCTTATCGCCTACCCGGTCATGCACGGCTGGTGGATATATTGGCCCGCAATGACGATCAATTCGAGATGGCCAGCCCTGGGCACGATGACATTATTGCCTTGCAGTACACCGGTGGCACCACGGGCCTGTCCAAAGGTGCGGTGTTAACTCATCGCAATGTACTGGCCAATATGACTCAGATTGATCAGGTGTTTGACGGCAAGATTCAGCCCGGTATGGTCGCCATCGCTCCCTTGCCGCTGTATCACGTGTTTGCCTTTGTGGGTCACATGATGTGGTTGTTCAAATGCGGCGCCAAGTCGGTGCTGGTCACCAATCCACGGGATATGCCTACCTTTATGGGCATCCTAGAGAAAAACCCCTGCGACATTTTTATCGGCTTGAACACATTGTTTGTCGGCTTGCTCAAACAGCCGCGGTTCAGGGCCTTGGATTTCTCGCGCCTGTTCTTGACGGTATCCGGTGGCATGGCCCTGAGTGGCAGCACCGCCGAAGAGTGGGAGCAACTCACCGATTGTCCGATTTGCGAGGGCTATGGGTTAACCGAGACCAGTCCGGTGGTGTGTGTGAATCCCTTGGAGGGTATCCAGCTGGGCACCATTGGATTGCCGCTGGCCGATACGCACTGCAAGGTGTTGGACGAGCAAGGACAAGACCTGCCAATCGGTGCGATCGGCGAATTGGCAGTGCGTGGGCCTCAGGTCATGCGGGGTTACTGGCAGCAAGATCAGGCGACCGCCGATGTGATGACCGAGGACGGCTACTTCAAAACCGGTGACATGGCGACCGAACTGGATGATGGTTACTTCAAGATCGTGGACCGCAAAAAGGACATGATCTTGGTCTCGGGCTTTAACGTTTATCCGAACGAAGTCGAAGATGTGCTAGCCTCGCATCCCAAGGTCACCGAAGCGGCGGTCGTCGGGGTCCCTGACGAAGCGCAGGGCGAATCGGTCAAAGCATACCTAGTAGTGGATACTGAAGTTTCTGTTGATGAACTTGACGAGTGGTGTCGTGAGCGCCTTACCGCGTACAAAATTCCCCGCGCCTTTGAATTCCGCGACGAGTTGCCCAAAACCAACGTCGGCAAAGTGTTACGCCGCGCGTTGCGCTGATCTTTGTGGGGCTGCATGAGTCAGCCCCAGATTACCTTTCCCGCCGGTCTGCCCGTTTCAGAACGGGTCGAAGACATCGCCAAAGCCATCTCTGAAAATCAGGTCGTCATCGTCGTCGGTGACACCGGATCCGGCAAGACCACGCAACTACCTAAAATTTGCCTGTCCCTGGGCCTCGGAACCCAAGGGCTGATCGGGCATACCCAGCCTCGCCGATTGGCTGCGCGCAGCGTGGCGGCCCGAATTGCGGAAGAGACCGGCACCGAATTGGGCGACCTGGTCGGTTACAAGGTTCGCTTTCAGGATCAAGTCAGCGGTAACACACGGATTAAATTACTGACCGACGGCATGTTGTTGGCCGAGACCCGTGGCGATAAATGGCTGAAAAAATACGATGCTCTGATCATCGACGAGGCCCATGAGCGGGGCCTAAATATTGATTTTCTGCTCGGGTACCTAAAGCGCCTTATAGCTAAGCGCCGGGACCTAAAAGTCATCATCACCTCGGCGACCATCAACTACGAGCGCTTCAGCCAGCACTTTAATGATGCCCCGGTGGTCAGTGTCGAAGGCCGCACGTATCCCGTCGAGGTCCGTTACCGCCCGATCGAAAGCACCGACGATGATGTGCCTATGTATCGCGCCATTGTCAGTGGGGTCGAGGAGCTACGGGGTCTGGATCAGCAGAACAACAAGCGTCACGGTGACGTCTTGGTGTTCCTACCCGGGGAACGGGAGATTCGCGGCGCGGCCGAGGCGTTGCGCCGTTCTAACTTGGCCAATCTGGATGTGTTGCCGCTGTACGCGCGATTGTCTGCCGGCGAGCAACAACGGATTTTCCACCCGACCGGTGGTCCCCAGCGTATTGTCCTGGCCACTAACGTGGCTGAAACCTCGCTGACGGTGCCGGGTATTCGCTATGTTATTGATTCTGGGCTGGCGCGGATGTCGCGCTACAGCTATCGCTCGAAAGTTCAGCGCTTGCCCATCGAGGCCGTCAGCCAAGCCAGCGCCAATCAACGAAAAGGGCGTTGTGGCCGACTAGAGCCTGGCGTCTGCATTCGCCTCTATTCAGAAGAGGACTTCACTGGACGGCGGGAATTTACCGAACCCGAACTTCAGCGCACCAACCTGGCCAGCGTCATTCTGCAGATGCTGGATCTAAAGCTGGGTGACATCTCTCGTTTCCCCTTTATTGATCCACCGGATCGGCGCTATGTCACCGATGGATATCGCTTGCTCGAGGACATCGACGCGATCGATGACCGCCGTATTTTGACCGACTTGGGTCGTGAGCTGGCACGCTTGCCAATCGATCCGAAATTGGGCCGAATTGTCTTGGCGGGCAGGGAACACAACTGTGTCGCGGAAATGCTCTCGATCGCCAGTTTCTTAAGTGTTCAAGACCCCCGGGAGCGCCCGCGCCAAGCCCAGGAAGCGGCAGATTTAGCGCACGGCAGCGGGGCTCACGAGCAGTCAGACTTTTTAACGATCCATCAGCTGTGGCAAAAGATCGAATCCGCCCGTCAGGACATGGGATCCAGCGCCTTTAAGCGTTGGTGTCAGACCCAGTTCTTGCATCATTTACGGGTCCGTGAATGGCGAGAAATTCACCGTCAGCTGTGGCTGGCGATCAAGCCAAACGCCCGGCTAAACGACGAACCCGGTGACTATCGCAGCGTGCATCAGGCGGTCCTGACGGGTTTTGTCGGCAGTATCGGGTTGCGAGACGAGCAGGATTATCGCGGTTGCCGGGACACACGCTTTCAATTGCACCCCGGGCGCCAGGCCAAGGGGCGCCCGAAGTGGGTAGTCGCCGCCGAGCTGACCGAGACCAGCAAGTTGTTTGCCCGAACGGTGGCCAAGATTGAGCCGGAATGGATCGAGACGGTTTGCCGCAAGCTGATTAAGTACAACCACGGCGATCCGTACTGGAGCAAACGTCAGGGCCAGATCATGGTGCATGAGCGTGGCACCCTGTTTGGTTTGCCGGTAGTGGGCAAGCGCGCGGTCGGCTTTTGCAAACAGGCGCCGAATAAAGCACGGGAGCTGATGATCCGCGATGGCCTGTGCCAAGGGGAAATCAAAACTCAAGGGCCGTTCCTGCAGAACAACCTAGATCAGGTGGCCCGAGTGCTGGACGTGGAGGCCCGAGAGCGCCGGCGGGACCTGTTGGACGACCAGCGTCTGTTTGAGTTTTATGACCAGCGGGTACCCCAAGACGTGATCGATGCCCGTAGCTTTGAGCGTTGGCGTCGCCGGGTTGAACGCGACCACCCCAGATTCCTGTTTATGGTTCAGGCCGACGTCGTCCGTGAGGACAACCAACTGGATCTGGGCGCCTATCCGGACACCCTTGAGGTGGCCGGCAATCGCTTTGCTTTGAACTACGAGTTCAATCCTGGCACCGATCACGATGGGGTCTCGGTCCAGGTGCCCCAGGCCGCATTGCATGTATTGACCCCGGCGGTGATCGATTGGTTGGTGCCTGGCTTGATGGTTGAAAAGATTGAAGCCTTGTTGCGTACCTTGCCCAAGGTCATTCGGCGCCAGTTAGTGCCCCTGCCAGATTTTGCCAAGCAGGCCAGTCAAAGCATCGTATGGCGGCAGGGCGATTTGATCGAGCAGCTAGGCCGCAGCATTACCCGCCGCTTGGGTGCCCCCTTTGACGTCTCCCAGTTTGACCTGGCCTCGTTGGATACCTATTACCGCATGAATATCCGGGTGATGGATCCGCACGGCCAGGTGATTGCCCAGTCGCGGGATTTGAATGCCTTGCAGCGCGACTTAAAAGTCGAAGCCGACCTGTCCGAGCCCGCCGCCGAGCAGCCGGTCCTGAAGCAATGGACTGGGCAAGATTTGCCCGAACGGGAAACCTTAGAGCGGGACGGCCTGTCGTTATCGTTGATTCCGGTGCTAGCCCCGGTCGAGGGTGGTGTTCAAATCCGCCATCTGGACGATCCCAACGAAGCCGATCGTTTGCACCGTCAGGGCGTCTTGAAACTGGCTCGGGAACGCATGGCCAGTCAAGCACGTCTGCTACGGCAGGGTTCGCTTGCGCGGGAGCTGAATTTATTGGCGGCGCCGCGTGGCCTGGTGCCCGACGCGTCAGAGCAGTGGATTCAGGTCAGCATCGAACGGGCTTGCTTTGCCCAGGGGATTCCCCGTTCGCAGACCGACTTTGAACAGGGCATTGAAGCTGGGCGATCGGTGGTGGTCGAGCAAGCCGAGCAACAAGCCAAAGCGCTCATCAAGGTACTCAAGGCCGCGCAGTTGGTGGGCAAACGTGTCAAGGGCGCGCCCTTGGCCTGGATGCCGGTTATTCAGGACGTTAAAGGGCAGCTCAGTGCGCTTTTGAATCCGGAATTTATCGAGCGTACGCCTTGGCCAAACTTAGTCCGGATGCCGGTTTACTTGGCTGCGATCGAGACGCGCTTAGAGCGAGTCGGGGGTCGATTCGATTTTGACGCCCAGGCCCGTCGGGAACTCGACGGGTACCACCAGGCCCTGTTGCCGTATTGGCCCGAACACCCGCTGCCGCCTGAAAATCCTGCGACGGCCTCGGTGCGATGGCTGATTGAAGAATACCGAGTCAGTTTATTTGCTCAGCATTTGGGGACCCAAGGCAAGGTGTCGGCCAAGCGAATTCAGCAGGCCTTGGGCGAGCTGAAAACGCAGCGTGTTGGGTAATCGGCCCATGACCCGGTGTCTTTCTTTTTTTCGAGCCCGGCGTATTATGCGGCGCATGATTTCACGAATATTGTGGCTCGTCTTGATGTGCGCGCCGTTGGCACAGGCCCAGGACTCGGATCCTTGGGAGGCGACCAACCGTCAAGTTCAATCCTTTAACGATCGGATTGATGCGGCCGTGCTCAAACCGATTGCACAGGGCTATCGAGCGGTGACCCCGGGCTGGACCCGAGCGGGCATTGGCAATGTGTTCAGTAACTTGGGCGAAGTTTCGAACTTTGCCAACGCACTCCTGCAAGGCAAGCCCGACCGTGCCGCCACCGCGCTGGGTCGCTTTGTGTTCAATTCCACGCTGGGCCTTTATGGCTGGTTCGACGTGATGGATGGATTTGGATTGTCCGAACAGCCCGAAGACTTCGGCCAAACCCTAGCGGTCTGGGGCGTTCCCAGCGGCCCCTACGTCGTGTTGCCCTTGTTGGGGCCGGCCACGGTGCGCGATGGAGCAACGCGCCTGACCGCCGATCGGTATCTGGACCCATTGCAAACCCTGAATCCGACAGGGGATCGTGACAAGGTACAAATACTGTCTGTCGTGGACACTCGGGAGTCGTTCCTAGACGTTGAGGGTTTGATTCTGGGGGACCGGTACACGGCCCTGCGTAATGCTTATCTGGACCGTCGAGCCTTTTTGGTGGACGACGGCCAGGCCGCGGGTGCGGACGATTTTCTGGATGACTTTTAGTCAGCGGATGTCGACAACGTGAGCCCCAATGACCCAGCTCCCTTCTTCTGGATCGCAGCGTTGAACCTCAATGGCGACCTCCAGGTCAACGATGCCAGGCTGAGTGGCCTCGACCTGCAGCCGCGCGGCTTGCGTGAATGCCATCGGTCGTTGGGCGCGAAATTTCAGGCCGTGGCTGGACCAATCCAGACACTGAGCGGAAAATTGTTCACCCAGATCGGTGGTCACCTGAATCGGCACATCAATTTGGAAGCGGGACCACAGTCGTTGTTCCCCAGCATCAGTCAGCACGTTTTTCTCTCCAGCAGCAATCATGAATTAAAGGTAGTCGGCAAATGATCCAACTGCCCCATGCACCGCGACCAAAGGTTCGGGTTATCAGTACGGATGACCAGATTTTGTTAGGTTTGTCACAGTGCTTGGAGCCGCATTTCAAGATTGAGTGGGTTCAGGCCAGTCAGTGGCCGCTGGATCGGTCCCATTCCGACGTTCAGGTGGTCATTCACACCGATCCCCAGGCGGTTCAAGCGGGCCAGATTCTGTTGGTATCAAAGCCAAACTTGGACGCCAACTGGATCGAGGTGCGCTGGCCGACCCAAGACCCAAACACCCTGGTCCAGCTGGTCCGAACACTGGCCCAGCAACAGCGCCATGCCCGTCAGGCGGATTGGGGCATCGAGCAAGAAGTGCTGCAGGTTCTGCAAACCGACCAACAGGCGGGGCGGGCCATCCAAAGCCGAATGCTGCCCAGCCATGCTCTGTCCAACGAGAAAATTCATATTGAATTGGGCTTTTTCCCTTCGCTGTTGCTCAGTGGGGACTTTGCCGATTTCTTTCAGGCTGATCGCCCCTCACGGATCATGGTCCTGTTGGCCGATGTTGCCGGTCATGGTGTCAGCAGCGCGATGGTGACGGTGGTCATCAAGAACCTGATTAATCGTCTGCGGCGCAACATGGAGCGGGGCAGCTCGTTTGACTTGTTAAGCCCCTCTCGAGTGCTCGAGCGCATTAACAACGAATTGCAATTTACCGCCTTGGGCAAGCACGCCACCGTGTTTTGCGCATTAATCGACAGCGATCAACGGTCGATGACGTACAGTGTGGCCGGTCATACGCCGATGCCAATTTTGGCTCAGGATGGCCAGGTCGTATCGTTACAAGGCAAAGGCCGGCCGGTCGGCTTATTTGATGCGGTCGAGTATTCGGAAACCGTGGTCGAGCTGAGTGAACAGGGCTATCATTTGTGTTTGGCGTCCGATGGGGTGTTGGATTTGTTATCCGGCCAGAATACCCGGGAGCGGACCGATGCCCTGGCCATGTTAGTGGGCCAGTGCGATGGACATTTGCAAAAGCTGACTCAAGGACTGAGTTGGCATGACGGCACCACCTTGCCCGATGACGTGACCCTGTTAATGATTAGAGGCAATGCTTGATGGATTGTGGCATTCATATTTCCAAGACGGATACCTGCTGGATTTTAGGATTCAACGGCGACGTGCGGCTGTCGCTGTGCACGACCCTGGACGATTTAATCGAAGGTATTTTTGACCAAATACCCAGCCAGTTGATGGTGGATTTGAGTACCGCACAAAACATCGATTCGACCTGCCTCGGGTTGCTGGCCAAACTTGCCATGCGCTATCAGGTGGAAACGCAGCGTCTGCCGCAACTCTTGTGCCCCGATGGCGATCTGAGCGACTTAATCGAATCCTTGGGATTGGAAACCTTGTTCGAGTCGGTTGATGCGCTGCCGGTGATTGACGCCCAAGCGCTACCGTTAAAGACCTGTGATGCGCAAAGCGCCAGCCCGCTGGTGTTACAAGCCCACGAAACCTTGGCTGAATTGAACCAGGCCAACCAGGCCCAGTTCCAGGGCCTGATCAGCGCACTGAAGTCCCAGTCCTAAGCCAGCGTCTGCAGCAATTTCTCTAATTTAACCTGATCGGCGGCAAAGGCTCGAATGCCCTGTGAGAGCTTTTCAACCGCCATGGGGTCTTGGTTGTGTTGCCAGCGATACTCGGTTTCCTGCAGGGGCTGCGGCGCATTGCCGGCCGGTATGTCGCGTGGATCCAGGGCCAACCCCAACTCACCCGAATCATTGGCCAGTTGTTCCAGTAGAGCCGGCCCGATGGTCAGTCGGTCACAACCAGATAAGGCCTCGATCTCGCCGGTGTTGCGAAAGCTAGCGCCCATCACTACCGTCTGGTAGCCCGATTGCTTGTAGTGGTTCCAAATCCGCCGAACCGACTGAACCCCGGGGTCATTCGCACCCTGATAGTCTTGATCGGGATGATTGGCCTTATGCCAGTCTAAAATTCTGCCAACAAATGGGCTGATCAGAAACGCCCCGGCATCGGCGCAGGCTTGAGCTTGCTCGAATCCAAACAGCAATGTTAGGTTGCATTTAATGCCGACTTTTTCCAGCGCAGCTGCGGCCTGAATGCCTTCCCAGGTCGAGGCAATTTTGATCAACAGGCGAGACGTATCCGCCCCGGCTTGGTCATAACGTTCGACCAGTCGATGCGCCT
>CALKMT010000105.1 GCA_938091715.1 uncultured Litorivicinus sp. | reverse complement strand
AAGGTCGTTTGGCACTGTCACTGTCGAACCAATCGGCTGCGACGGCAAACTTGCAGAGTGCCCGAGCCACCTATCACCGCGTGGTGGGCAGTATTCCTGAGCAGGACGTTGTCATGCCTATGATGGATTGGTCACGTCCTGCATCGCTCGATGCCGCGGTTGATATGGCATACAGCAATCACCCCGTGATCGCTGAAGCGCAGGCGGACATTCGCGAGGCAATGGGTCAGGCTAAAAGCTCGGACGGTACGTTGATGCCCCGAGTCAATTTAGAGCTGGGTGCCAGTCGCAACCAAGATTTGGACGGCATAAAGAACGTGTCCAAGGACCGACTGGCGATGTTGCGTTTGAACTGGACGCTTTACAACGGGGCGAACTCGGCTTCAAAGCGGGCATCGGCTGAGCGTGTGACTCAGGCCGAAAATCTGTTGAATGACGCCCAACGCGAAGTAATCGAAGCCACGCACCAGTCTTGGAATGAATACCAATCCACAACGCAACAGATCGGTTTCTTGCAGACCTACGTGCAGTCTGCCGATAACAGCCGGAACGCCTATCAGCAGCAATTCACCATCAACCGACGTTCTTTGCTCGAGGTGCTGGATGCGGAAGTGGAATTGTTCGATGCACGATCATCGATGGTCGACGCACAGGCGGACAATGTAATCGCGGATCATCAACTGGCGGCATCGCAGGGGCAGTTATTGTCTGCCTTAAAATTGATGTCGAATTAACTCTGCTCTGGCGCCGCGTAGGTGGCCAGCAGCTGTGGTTGAGCGGGTTCTGGGCAATGTGCCAACCGCTCATCCAGTTTCTTTGAGGGGCCATTTTGGCCCTTTATTCGTTCGGACGCGGCTAAATTGGTTTCCCAAGGTTGGTACAAAGCCATCATCTGCTGATCGATCGCCTCGGCCAGAACGGTAGGATCAGCCAACAGGTCTTCGTCCTGAATCGGCTGCCCAAAGGCCACCTTGACCCGTCCTTTTTGGCCCTTGATGCCCAGAACGATGTTCTCTAGGTCCTCACTGTCCGCTTTTTCATACCCGCCTTCGGCTTGGGTTTTCCACAGCTCAACCGCTTTCGCGCTGTCGCAGGGATCCACTTCATAGCTGATATACACCGGTACGATCTGCAACGACTTTAAATACCCAGCCACTCCGTCTGGGTGTTTGCGTCCGGCCATTGAGATCATTTTGATAATAGCGGGGTCGGTTTTGTCGATGCCGTCTTTGGCGCGGCCCTCTTTTTGGGCAATCCAGACCGATTGCTGCTCTTGCAACAGGGAATGCCCGATGTAGCTCGACAACTGCCCAACTACTTTGGCCAATTCCCGTGGGCCAGACACGTTCCGACGCACGATGAAGCTTTTGTTCAGACGCATCAAATCTTCAACGAAGGGTTGCTTGATCAGATTGTCGCCAATGGCGATTCGCACAGTCTCTCGGCCATCCGAGTGCAGCGCCCAGTTGACCAATGCCGGATCCATGACGATGTCGCGATGGTTTGAGATAAACAGGTAGGGGCGCTTTTTCAGCGCATCGAGCCCTGAAATCTCCAGCTTTTCAATGGTGGTGTTAACCACGCGAGACATAAAAGGCGCCACTTTGTCCTGCAGGTCAGCGATGGTGCGCAGCTGTTTAAATTGACTGGATAAACGCAGGCGGATCAGCGTGCGTGCCAGGCCCGGCCAGATCATGCTGGTTTTGGGCAAGGCTAGGCGCGCCACCCCGGCCAAGAAGGGTGTGCTTTGCAGTAAGCGATCCAGGGCAGGGGCAAGGTCTTCGTCCGAGTATGGGGCAATATTTGAAAAGTCTAGGCTCAAGTTGGCGCTCGCAGTGTTTTATACTGGGCGGGAGTTTACTGTGCCGGAGAGCCCTTCGCTATGCCTTTACCCACTGCTTGGGCATCTCTTTTGTCGGGGGCGCAGCGTGCGCAGTTGCAGCATTTAGAGCGTTCTCTACCCATGGACAGCTTGCCGCCCAGAGCCGATTGGTACCGAGCCTTGGAAGCGGTCGCGCCCGAGCAGGTTCGAGTCGTTATCCTGGGTCAGGACCCTTATCACGGTGCCGGCCAGGCAGAAGGGCTAGCGTTCTCGGTTGCTTCGGGGGCTTGGCCGCCGTCATTACAGAATATCTTTAAGGAAATGTGCGATGACCTGCAGTGCCAACCGCCATTTCAGGGCTCGTTGTTGCCTTGGGCCGAGCAGGGTGTGTTGCTGTTGAACCGTGTGTTGACGGTGGCGCCGGGGCAAGCTGGCAGCCATCAAGGGTTGGGTTGGGAGGGCATTACGGCGTCCTGGATCGACGCCATGAATCAAGGGCGCTCGAAAGCGTTCTGGTTGTGGGGCAAGGAAGCGGGTCAGTTAGCTTCCAGCATTGATAGCGAAAAACACCTTGTCCTGACCGCCCCGCACCCCAGCCCACTGTCTAGCTGGCGAGGCTTCTTTGGGTCGAAGCCCTTTAGCCAAACTAACGAATGGCTGGCTTCTCAGGGCTTACCTAGGATTGATTTCGCCGGGATTTGATCGGGCTGATGATTGGGTAGGGCAAGGCACCGGGTATCGCCTGGGCCCCAGATTCTGTTTGGCAGGGCCCTGTGTCGGCTGCGATCACCGCCAAGCCTTGAGTGCCGGATACGTTTATCAAGCGCCCGACTTTTCGGCTTTCAACAAACAAGTCACAGATCTCGGTTTCAGCCGATAACGTGACCGGAATCAGGTATTTTTTGACAGCCCCCAAGTGCTCGGTGCGGGCGATGACCTCTTGGCCGGTGTAACACCCCTTTGTGAAACTGATCCCGTTAAGGGTCTGCAGATGCAGTTGTTGGGGCGTAAAGGCCTCATGGCTGTGCTGGTCTACCCATCCCAATGCCTGTTCAATCCGCAGCGCTGCCCAGCCCGCGTCACCGGTCTGATCCTCAGGAGCCCAGCCCTCGTACAAGCCGCCAATATCCATTTGAATCGGCGCGTCGATGGGTTGGCGATCCCCGAGGCCTTTCCAGTCCGTTACGTCTAACTGGCAACCAAAAAAAGGCAGAAACTTGGCCAGGGCTTCGTGCAGCGGATCAATTCGATCCTCAGGCAGACTGATCCAGGCTGCGCCGTCGTGCAGCGCCAGGCCAAAGTTCGCCACCATACGGCCCTTGGGGGTGCACAACGCACCAGGGACCCCGACACCTTCACCCAGTCCCTTGACGTCAACCGTGGTTTGTCCGTGCAGCAGGGCTAGCGGGTCGCGGCCGTGGATTTTGATCAGTCGCCAGGGAGAGAGTGTGTAGGCCATGGTCGTAGTTCAGCTTCCTAAGTGCTTTTTGTTGCCTCGTAGATGGTTACAATGCCGCGACAAACAAGGGAGCCACCATGATTTCTGAAGTCGATTACAAGCGTTTGGTCTGGCACAGCCGCCGGGGAATGCTCGAGCTGGACGTGCTGTTGGGTCCCTTTACCGAGCATCATTTCAAGTCCCTTTCCGAGGACGATCAGGGCCATTACCTGCGCTTAATTGATGCCGAGGACGCCGATATCTGGGGCTGGTTACAGGGCACCTTGACGATTGGTGATCCAGGGATCGCCCGTGTGGTGGCCATGGTCAACGAAAAAGTCGGCGCCGGTCAGGTCAAATAATGCGTTTACCGCTGCGCCGCTGGCGCGGCGATCTGACCCATCTGAATTTCCAAGCGGGCCAGCTGATCACGCCCACTGGGCGCGTGGTCAAACCAGTCTTGGGCCAGTGGGTCAGCCCCCTGTGCGTGGTGGCGATCTGTAGCCAAGGATTCTACGTCGCTTGGCGCCAGCCCAGTCGCAAAACCGACCGCCGTTGGGCACTGGCGCTCAGGACTCGGGATCTATGATGGTGGGTTTGCCCGGTTCTAGATTTTCGGGGTAGTCCAGGGTGTAATGCAGTCCTCTGGATTCTTTGCGCTTCAGGGCGCAGCGAACCATCAATTCGGCCACTTGAACCAAATTTCGCAGCTCCAGCAAGTTTCCGCTGACGGTGTAGTTGGTGTAGAACTCGGCAATTTCGGACTTCAGCATTTCGACCCGGTGCAGCGCCCGTAACAATCGTTTGTCCGTTCGCACGATGCCGACGTAGTCCCACATAAATCGCCGCGCTTCGTCCCAGTTGTGGCTGATCACGACGTCCTCGTCCGAGTCCTCAACTTGGCTGTCGTCCCATGGCGCATAGGCGTCCAAGTCCAGTGCCGGCAGGGTATCGCGGGCAATGTGCTCAGCCGCACCGCGGCCCCAGACAATGCACTCCAGTAACGAGTTGCTGGCCATACGATTGGCGCCGTGCAAGCCGGTGTAGCTGACCTCGCCGACGGCATACAGGCCGGCCAGATCGGTTTGCCCCTGTGAGTCCACCATGACTCCACCACAGGTGTAATGGGCAGCAGGCACCACGGGGATCGGTTGCCGTGTCATGTCGATGCCGTACTCCGCACACTTCTCAAGGATGGTGGGGAAGTGTTTTTGAATAAAACTGGCTGGTTTGTGGCTGATGTCCAGGTAAAGATGCCCCGCTCCCAGGCGTTTCATTTCAAAGTCGATCGCGCGGGCGACTACGTCACGCGGGGCCAGCTCGCCTCTCGGGTCGTGGCGCTGCATGAACGGCTCACCGTCGGGCAGGGTCAGCCGGCCGCCCTCACCGCGCAGGGCCTCGCTGATCAAAAATGTTTTGGCGTCTGGGTGGCGCAGGCAGGTGGGGTGAAACTGGTTGAATTCCATGTTCGCCACGCGGCAGCCAGCTCGGTAAGCCATTGCGATGCCGTCACCCGAGGCGCCTGAGGGGTTTGACGTGTAGAAATACGCTTTGCTGGCGCCGCCGGTGGCCAGAACCACCGCCCGTGCGGCAAAGGTTTGCACCCGGGATTTGCCCAAATGATAAGCATAGACGCCGGTGACGCGACGCTCGTTAACCGGCAGGCGTTTGTCGACGATTAAATCCACGGCCACCCGTTGGTCGAAAAAACGGATATTTGAGCGGCTGCGAGCCTTGGCCACCAGGGCGCGGTGGATTTCAGCACCGGTTGCGTCGGCGGCGTGCAAAACACGGCGATGGCTGTGGCCGCCCTCGCGGGTCAAATGGAACTTTCCGTTGGATTCATCAAAGTGGGTGCCTTGCTCAACCAGCCAGTTGATGCTGTCTTCACCGGATTCCACGGTGTGCCGAACGGCCTGTTCTTCGCATAAGCCCGCGCCGGCAATCAGCGTGTCCTGAATGTGCTCTTCCAGGCTGTCGGTCGATTCAACGACCGCCGCGATACCGCCCTGGGCCCACGGGGTGCTACCCCCGACGGCATTCTTGCTGAGCACGGCCACGCTCAGGTGTTCCGGCAAGTCCAGGGCGCAGGCTAAACCGGCAGCGCCAGAGCCAAGGATGACAACATCAAATGCAAAAGGAGCGTAGCTTTTAGCCAATGGGGGCGTCTCGTTGGGGATCGTGACAAAAGTTTACCTGACAGCGCCGGCCCATGGGCAGTCTTGTGTTGCAGGTCTCAATGACGGACTTTTGGGCAACCACGCGCTACAGTGAATGGGAACCGGACGGGGATCGACGGGTCAGAGCAAACTCTGAACTGGGATCCGAACATGAACGCGACAGCGACAGTACTGCCTTTGATACGCATCAAGCCTGACGATTCAGACGAGATATTGGTGAAACAAGCGGGCCAGGGAAATGGGCGCGCCTTTGAGTTCTTGGTCAAAAAATATCAGCACCGAGTGTTGGCGTTGATCGGCCGCTACGTTCGAGACAGCTCTGAGGCCCAGGACGTCGCTCAGGAAACCTTTATCCGCGCGTACAAAGCCTTGCCAAAGTTTCGCGGCGATGCGCAGTTTTACACTTGGCTGTATCGGATAGCAGTGAACACCGCAAAAAATCATTTGGTCAGTCGTGGCCGGCGCCTGCCCGAGGTCGATGTCGATATCAGCGATGCCGAGCAGTTTGATGGGGGCGACTGGTTGCGTACCCATGACTCCCCGGAGGCGAATACCGGGCGTGACCGACTCGAGCTGGCGGTGCGCCAAGCCATTGCAGAATTGCCAGAGGATCTGCGCGTGGCGCTGACCCTGCGCGAACTCGAATCCAAAAGTTACGAAGAGATTGCCGCGATCATGAATTGCCCGGTGGGCACGGTGCGCTCACGAATTTTTCGTGCCCGTGACACAGTCAGTCAAAAAATAGAACCGCACATGGATGGAACTTTTCGTGAGGGGGCGGGTCAATGAGTCAAGACAACAGGGATTTGGTTAGGATCAATACACACATGACGGACAAAATCCGAGAATCACTTTCTGCTTTATATGACGGTCAGGCCGATGAACTAGAGGCTCGCCGTGCATTGAACGAGGCCGCCCATGATCCTGCGCTGGCAGATCAATGGCAGCGCTATTCAATGATTGGTGACATGTTGCGTCAGCAAGGCAGCGGCCAGGCCGACATTGATCTGTCCGGCAGCATCATGCAGAAAATTGAAAACAAAGCCGTCGAGGTCCAGCCCGATACAACTCATTGGTCACGTAAATGGTTCGCCCAGGCTGCGGTGGCGGCGGGTGTGGCGTTTACCCTGTTGATTGGTTTGAACGCGACCCAGGACGCGGCAACGGTCAGCCCGCAACTGGCGGAACAGACACAAATTCAGTTAGCCCCTTCGACTGCGGCAAATCCGCTGGCCCTGCAAGCAAGCACCATTGCCCGTCCTGCGGAGCAAAGCCCTGCGGTTCAGGCCATTCAGGCGCAACTGCAAAAAGAGATCCAGGCCTACATGATTCGCCATGCGGAACATGCGGCGGCCAACGGGCAGCAAGGTTTGTTACCCTTAGCCCGTGTGATGGACAACGATCAGGAGTCCCCTTGAAGCTTAACGGGTTCGTAGGGGCGGCATTGGCCGCCCTTTTTGTATCTGTCGCCTATGCGGCACCGGTGGCTACAGACCCCATGGCCGAAAAAGTCTTGGCCCAGATGAGCTCTGCGTTTAAGAATCGCGCGTGGTCGGGAATGATGATGTACACCCGAGGCGAGCAATCGGTGTCGCTGCAGTTCCATCAGGATGTGGTGGGTGGCAAAACCATCGAACGAATCGAGCGCCTGTCCGGCGATCCCATTCAAGTCATGCGTCGGGGGAATTGGCTGTTGGGCCTGTATCCGGGTAACGAATCCCTGCGCCGAGGACACAATTTACCCACCGGCAGCATGCCGGCTCTGGGTCAGCGAATTCAACACATCAAAAATCATTACACACTCGAGTTGGGGGCTCCCACTCGGGTCGCGGGGCGGTCTGCGACTCCGATTACCTTGCGCGCCAATGATCAGTATCGATATTCACGCCGTTACTGGTGTGATAACGAGACGGGCCTGATGTTGCGCAGTCAAACCTTGAATCACTCGGGGTCTGTCCTGGAGCAGTTTGAGTTTGTCTCGATTGAGCTGGGCGCGCCGATCGACGAGGACACGTTGGTCGTGGACGCGCAAGGGATGCAGGTGTTTCGCCATGCGCTGGTGGAAAATACCCTGACCGAGTCGACCCCGATTATTAAACTGCCCAAGGGATTTATGCCGCTGGGGCAGGGCGCGCCGGATCAAGAAATCATTACCCACCTGTTCAGCGATGGGGTCGCTTTGGTCTCTGTGTTCTACGAGCAGGTGGCTGGCCCCGCTCCGGAAGTGACGGCCTTTCAGGGGCCGACTCGGGCCCTGAGTCGCGTATTGGCGCAGGGGACCGACTATTTCAAAGTAACCTTGGTGGGCGAGGTGCCCGAAGCCTTGCTGAAAGGCTTGCTAGAGCAAATCGACACCACCCGACTGCCGGGGTTAATCCGTGGATAGTTGTGATCAACAACCCGGCAAGGTCGTGGCGGTCCGCCCTGGACAGGTGGCGGTCCTAACTCAGGCCCGAGGAGGCTGCGGGCGCTGTCAGAGCCCTGGTGGTTGCGGCCGGCCGATGGACGAGCGGCCGAGCACCACCTGGTTGCCCAATACCGATCAATTCGCAGTGGGCGATGAGGTCACCCTGCTGGTTGAAACACCCGCACTCGAACACGCCGCCTGGATTGCCTACGGTGCGCCTTTGATGGCGCTGCTGCTGGGCGCTTGGTCGGGCCAAACTTGGGGTGATTTGGGGGGCTTGGTGGGCGCTGGGGTAGGGTTAGCCAGTGGACTGTACTGGGTACGTTGGCGTTCGCGAGGTTTGTCCCCACATCTGTGGTTAGAACGACGTAACCAAAGTTAACCCGCGCCGGTGAAACCTTTGGTTAAGGTCTGGATCCAAGCCTGCAACTCATAACCAAGGACATCTAACATGCGAATATTAGTTCTGTGTTTGCCCCTCATTATCTGGGCCTCGACCGCCCGGGCAGCGCTCCCCGATTTTCGTGATCTCGTGCGCGACGTCAGTCCCTCGGTGGTTAACATTTCGACGGTTAATGCTGTGCCAGAGACCGCCGGTGACCCTCGCATCGACGAGCTGCCGGATATTTTTCGAGATTTCTTTGGCAACGTGCCGGGCATGCCCCGGGGCGGCCCGCAACCCGGCCCCCGCGGTGGTGCCGAGCCGCAATCCTTGGGTTCTGGATTCATCATCAGTGAAGACGGTTACATCCTGACCAATAACCACGTCATCGAGAATGCCGAGGAAATCATTGTTCGTCTGAATGACCGGCGCGAACGGGTCGCCAGCTTGGTAGGCGCGGATCCTCGCTCGGATTTGGCGTTGCTAAAAATCGAAGCCGAAGACTTGCCAGCGGTCGCCATGGCCGAGCCCGAGTCTTTGGTGCCGGGGCAATGGGTTTTGGCCATCGGCTCGCCCTTTGGTTTTGACTACAGTGTTACCGCCGGGATTGTCAGCGCGGTGGGGCGCTCATTGCCACGAGAAAATTATGTCCCCTTTATCCAAACCGATGTGGCCATTAACCCAGGTAACTCGGGCGGGCCCTTGTTCAATTTGGACGGCGAGGTCGTCGGCATTAACAGTCAGATCTACACACGCTCGGGTGGATTTATGGGGCTTAGCTTTGCCATTCCCGTGGATATGGCCATGGACGTGGTCGATCAATTGATCGAAACCGGCACGGTTGAGCGCGGTTGGCTGGGCGTCTTGATCCAAGAGGTCAACCGTGACCTGGCCGAGTCCTTTGGCCTGGACAAACCCCAGGGTGCCTTGATTGCGCAAGTGGTCCCAGACGGTCCGGCCGCCAACAGCGCGTTGCAGGCGGGTGATGTGGTGCTGAAGTTTAACGGCCGCCAGGTTAATCGTTCGTCGGATCTGCCGCCGCTGGTGGGTCGCGTGCGTCCGGGTGAATCTGCGGATGTTCAGGTCTGGCGCGACGGCCGCCGGCAACTGTTGAAAATCGAAATCGGTCAACTGCCTGACAATCTGCAAGCGGCGCGCTCTGCGCCTGCCAATGCGGATGTGGCGGGTATGACGGTCGAAGACGTGCCGGACACCTTGAAAACCGAGTGGGACATCGACGGCGGGGTCCTGATCAAAGGCATCACCAGTCGACGGGCTCAAGCCGCAGGGATTCGTGTGGGTGACGTGATTCTGCAGGTCGGCGGCACCGAGATTTCTGGGGTCGCTGAATTCCGTCAAATCGTGACGCAACTTGAGGGCCGCGGGCGTGTCCCCGTCCTTTTGGTTCGTGACGGCAACCCAACCTTTGTGTCACTGCGCCTCTAAGATGTAATTAAACGGACTCCGCCCTCGCGGTGGGGTCCGTTCCTCCCTATAATGCGGGCCGAAATCACGAGGATATCGAGCTTGAGCAGCGATCTATCGCACATCCGCAACTTCTCCATCATTGCCCACATTGACCCCGGTAAAAGCACCCTCGCGGATCGCTTTATTCAGCACTGCGGCGGGTTAACCGAGCGCGAAATGGCGGCTCAGGTTCTGGACTCGATGGATATCGAGCGGGAGCGCGGGATTACCATCAAATCCCAGTCGGTCACCCTCAACTACACGGCCAACGACGGCAATACCTATCAGCTGAACTTTATTGATACCCCGGGCCACGTGGATTTTAGCTACGAGGTTTCACGCTCCTTGGCGGCCTGCGAGGGCGCGCTGCTGGTGGTGGACGCCGGGCAGGGTGTCGAGGCCCAATCGGTGGCCAACTGTTACACCGCGATCGAAATGGGCCTGGAAGTGATGCCGGTCCTGAACAAAATGGATCTGCCCCAGGCCGAACCCGACCGCGTCAAAGGCGAGATCGAGGAAATTATTGGCATCGATGCCACCGACGCGGTGCCCTGCAGCGCCAAGTCCGGCATGGGCATCCAGGAAGTGTTGGAGCAACTGGTCGCGGTCGTTCCGCCACCCGTGGGCGACACCGACGGGCCGTTGCAAGCCTTGATCATTGATTCTTGGTTCGACAATTACCTGGGCGTCGTGTCCCTGATTCGGGTTACCCAGGGCCAGATCAACAAAAAAGACAAATTCGTCGTCAAAAGCACCGGCACAACGCATCAGGCCGACCAAGTGGGGATCTTTACGCCCAAGCGCGAGGTCACTGGCTCGCTAAAGGCCGGCGAGGTGGGTTTCCTGGTCGCCGGTATCAAAGACATTAACGGCGCCCCGGTGGGCGACACCCTGATCAGCGTGGCCAACCCAGAGACCGAGGCCTTGTCCGGATTTCAGCGGGTTCAGCCGCGAGTCTTTGCGGGCTTGTTCCCGGTCAGCTCGGACGACTTTGAAGACTTCCGTGAAGCGCTTGAAAAACTGACCCTGAATGACGCCAGTCTGCATTACGAACCCGAAGTCTCCGACGCTCTCGGCTTCGGTTTTCGGTGTGGTTTCCTGGGCATGCTGCACATGGAGATCATCCAAGAGCGGTTAGAGCGCGAGTACAACCTGGATCTGATCACCACGGCGCCGACGGTGATTTACGAGGTTGAAATGAACGACGGCGAGATCGTTCAGGTCGACAACCCCTCGCGTTTGCCGGATGCCGGTCAAATCAACGAGATGCGCGAACCCATCGTCGAGGCCAATATTTTGGTGCCCCAGGAACACCTGGGCAATGTCATCGGCCTGTGTGTTGAAAAGCGCGGCACCCAAAAGGACATGCGCTTTTTGGGTAATCAGGTACAAATTTGTTGGGAATTGCCCATGGCCGAGGTCGTCATGGATTTCTTTGACCGTCTGAAATCCGTCAGCCGTGGTTTTGCCTCCTTGGATTATCAGTTCAAGCGCTTTGAGCCCGCCAAGTTGGTGCGTTTGGATGTGTTGATCAATGGCGAGCGAGTGGACGCCCTGGCCGCGATTGTGCATCGCGATCTGAGCCAGTCCCGTGGGCGCAATTTGTGCGAAAAGATGAAAGAGCTGATCCCACGTCAAATGTTCGATGTCGCCATTCAGGCCGCAATCGGTGGCCACATTATCGCCAGAACCACGGTCAAGGCGCTGCGCAAAAACGTGACGGCGAAGTGTTATGGTGGTGATGTGAGTCGCAAGAAAAAACTGCTGGAAAAGCAAAAAGCCGGCAAAAAACGTATGAAACAAGTGGGCAGCGTGGAGAGTCCACAGGATGCCTTCTTGGCGGTATTGAAAGTGGACAACTAATTGGAAAATATTGATTTTGCCCTGGTGTTGTTGGTGGCCGTGGCCATCAGCGGGGTGTTGTGGTTTATCGACAAACTGATCACGGCTAAAAAACGCGCTCCGGATCAGGCCGATCCTTGGTGGGTCGAGTATGGCGCCGGTTTCTTCCCGGTCTTGTTCGTGGTGTTTGCGCTGCGAAGCTTCTTCTACGAGCCCTATCAGATTCCGTCCGAGTCGATGATGCCAACGCTTGAAGTGGGCGACTTCATCTTGGTCAATCGCTGGACCTATGGCTTGCGCCTGCCGGTCACCGGACAAACCTTTTTGCCCATCAACGAGCCCGAGCGTGGCGATGTGTTGGTATTTCGTTTCCCCGCGCAACAAAACGTGGCCTACAT
>CALKMT010000104.1 GCA_938091715.1 uncultured Litorivicinus sp. | reverse complement strand
TTGCAGCGTGCGCGACTGACCTTCGACACTGTAGGTGCCAACATCGTGCACATCCATGCCCAACCAGTGACCCGTGCGGTGCATGTAGTAAGGGCGATAGGCGCCCTCTTCGATCAGGCTGTCGACGTCGCCTTCCAGCACCCCCATGGCGATTAAGCCCTGAACCAGAACTCGCAAGGCCACATCGTGATATTCCTCGAATCGACGTCCGGGGCGCACCGCATCAATGGCCGCCAATTGTGCCCGCAACACCCATTCATAGGCCTCGGCCTGGGCTTCACTGAAATGCCCGTTAATCGGCCAGGTGCGGGTAATGTCCGCGGCATAGTGGTGGTATTCACAGCCGGCGTCGATTAACACCAAGTCGCCAGACTCGATCGGCTGATCGTTGGACACGTAGTGCAGCACGTTGGCGTTGTTGCCCCCAGCCACGATGGCGCCGTACGCCTCGCGCTTAGAGCCCGCCATGCGATGCTCGTGCTCAATTTCGGCCTGCAATTGGAACTCCATGACTCCCGGCTTGGCCACGCGCATGGCTCGGCAATGGGCCTGAGCGCTTAAGGTGCTGGCATGACGCATGAGTGCTAACTCGGCGTCACTTTTGATCAGACGCAATGAATGAATCAACGGATTCAGATCCTGGGTGGCCTCTGGAGGCTGGCCCTGACGACGGGTTTTTAGCACCAGCTGATGCTGCAAACCACCGATGCGCTGATGCGCCCGAGTATCGTCATAGGCATACCACCAAGCGCTGGGGGCCAGTTCGAGCAATAACGCGTCAAGCTGGTCGATCTCGACCGCGCGATCCACGTCAAACTCAACCTGGGCCGCCTCGGGCCCGTAACGAAAGCCCGTCCAGACCTCCATGTCGGGATCCTTGGGTCGGACTGCCAGGATGGCTTGGTCTGGGGTCAGCACCAAGGCCGCATCGGGTTCCGCAAAGCCAGTTAAGTACAGCATGTCCGAGGACTGGCGAAAGGCGTGCTCGACGTCGCGGTTGCGCAGTTGCTCCTCGGCGCCCAGCAAGAGGGCCACCGAACCCGGTTGCAGTTGCGCTTGAACCGCCAGGCGACGCTTGCGGTAAACCGACAGGGGTAGTCCAAAGTGCTCAGACATTCGGCGGGATCTCCAGGGTGTAGGTCGCAGGACCGTCGTTGACTAACTCTACCTTCATATCGGCGCCGAAGCGTCCGGTTTCAACGGTCAGCCCCTGGTTTTTTAGCCCGTCCGCCAAGGATTGGTAAAGAGCCTGGGCCAAATTTGCAGGCGCCGCGGAATCAAAGCTGGGGCGATTACCGTTTTTTAGATTGGCCGCCAGGGTGAATTGGCTGACCACCAGGGCCGCGCCGCCCGCCTGTGAAATGTTCAGATTGGTCTTGCCCTGGGCGTCTTGGAACAGACGCAGGTTTAGCAGTTTCCGCACCGCTTGGTCGACCTGGGCTTGGCTGTCGCCGATCTGGACACCGACCAACAGCAAATACCCCAAACCGATGGCCCCGACCTCAACGTCGTCAACGCGTACACAGGCACGTTCAACTCGTTGGATCAGGACCCGCATGGTTTATTTACCGCGCGCGGCCTTTTTGCGCTCGGATTCACTCAGGTGACGCTTGCGGATGCGAATGTTGATCGGGGTGACTTCGACCAATTCGTCGTCATCGATGAATTCCATGGCCTGCTCTAGGCCCATCTTGATCGGCGGCGTCAGGATCAGGTTCTCGTCGGTACCAGATGCACGCACGTTGGTCAGTTGCTTGCCCTTGACGGGGTTAACCGGCAGGTCGTTATCCCGGTTGTGAATACCGATCACCATGCCTTCATAGACGTCCGCACCGTGGCCAAGGAACAAACGTCCTCGCTCTTGGATATTGAACAAGCTATACGCAGTGGTCGAGCCTTGGATCATGGACACCAGAGCTCCGTTGACCCGGTTGCCGATGTTGGCCTCGACCCGGGCACCGAAGTGATCAAACACGCTGGTCAGGATGCCGGTGCCGCTGGTCAGAGTCATAAAGGTCGAACGGAAACCGATCAGGCCACGAGCCGGCGCCAAGAATTCCAAGCGAACCCGGCCATGCCCGTCCGGCACCATGTTGGTCAACTCGGCTTTGCGGTTGCCCATTTCTTCCATGACGCTGCCCTGATGCTGGTCTTCAACATCAATGACCACTTGCTCCCAAGGCTCTTTCATCTCGCCGTCAATTTCCTTGACCACCACACGGGGGCGCGAGACCGCCAATTCAAAGCCTTCGCGGCGCAGGTTTTCAATCAAAACCGACAGGTGCAATTCACCGCGGCCGGACACTTCAAACTGGTCGGGGCTGGCGCCCTGCTCGACCCGCAGCGCCACGTTGTGGATCAACTCTTGGTCCAAACGGTCCTTGATGTTACGGCTGGTCAGGTACTTGCCGTCCTTGCCCGCAAAGGGCGAATTATTGACCTGGAAGGTCATGGTCACCGTGGGCTCGTCCACGCTTAGCGGAGGCAGAGCCTCGACCGCGTCTTGCGCGCACAGGGTGTCGGAAATATCCAGGGTGTCCAAACCGGTGACCCGGACGATGTCGCCGGCTTCGGCTTGTTCCATCTCGACCTGGGTCAAGCCATGGAAACCAAAAATTTTCAGGATACGGCCCTTGCGCGTGTTGCCCTCGGCATCCACCGCGGTAACCGGCATGTTGGGTCTTAGGGTACCCCGGGCAATACGCCCAACACCGATCACACCTAAGTAGCTGGAATAGTCCAAGGCTGAGATCTGCATCTGGAAGGGCTTGCTGTTGTCGACCTGCGGGGCGCGGACGTTGTCCACGATGGCCTGCAAGATCGGCTCCATGCTTTCCTGCAGATTGTCCGGGTCGTCGCCAGATAGGCCGTTGATCGCGCTGCAATACACAATCGGAAAGTCGAGTTGGTCGTCGGTGGCGCCAAGGCGATCAAATAGGTCAAAGACCTGATCCACTGCCCAGTGCGGACGAGCGCCGGTGCGGTCGACCTTGTTGATGATCACAATCGGGTTCAGACCCTGGTCAAAGGCTTTTTGGGTCACGAAGCGAGTCTGCGGCATCGGGCCTTCGGCGGCGTCAACCACCAACAACACCGAGTCGACCATCGACAAGACGCGCTCGACCTCGCCACCAAAGTCGGCGTGGCCGGGGGTGTCGACGATGTTGATACGGTAGTCGCCCCAACGCAGGCCGGTGTTCTTGGCCAGGATGGTGATGCCGCGTTCTTTTTCCTGATCGTTCGAGTCCATGACGCGTTCAGCATCTTGGTCCTTGCGCTCTAGGGTGCCGGACGCTTGTAACAGCTTGTCCACCAAGGTGGTCTTGCCGTGGTCAACGTGGGCAATAATCGCAATGTTGCGCAGGTTCTCAATGGTGCTGGACACGAGGATCTTCCTATCTTGAATGCGCAACGCGCGGACGCCCGATCCCTCGGGCTTAAAAATTCGGTGGCGTATTGTATAGGGGAATCAGTGACAGGTCGTCGTTTTTTTAACCGCGGCCAATCTCAGCCAAGCCGGCCTTTGAAGCGGCATTCGCACCACAAGAGTGCGCGACACCTATTAATTGGCACCAATTTAGTGCAAGATTTCTACCGCACTGGCCATAAAAGCGCCAACTTAGGGCGTTTTCATTTAGGCACACAGATTGCAAGACGAGTTTCATCACATCGCGATGCGTTCGCCGATGCGGATAAAACTCAGTTATGGGCCGCTGGCCTTTTATGGAGAAAACAATGTCACAGAACACACTGAAGCTGATTCAGGAGAGCGAAGCCAAGTGGGTTGACCTCCGCTTCACCGACCCCCGTGGTAAAGAGCAGCACGTCACCTTCCCGGCTAGCGCAATTGATGAAGACTTCTTTGAAGACGGCGCCATGTTCGACGGCTCGTCAATCGCCGGTTGGAAGAGCATCAACGAATCGGACATGATCCTGAAGCCCGACGACACCAAGCCCTTCCTAGATCCCTTCACTGACGAAGTGACCGTAATTGTTCGTTGCGACATTATCGAGCCCAGCACCATGACTGGCTACGAGCGCGATCCCCGCAGCGTAGCGCGCCGTGCCGAAGAGTACTTGAAGTCAACTGGCATCGCAGACACCGTCTTTGTCGGCCCCGAGCCCGAGTTCTTCGTATTTGACGACGTCAAATGGAAAGCGGACATGTCAGGCGCGATGTACCAGTTCGATTCAGCAGAAGCGGCCTGGAACACATCAACCGACTACGAAGACGGCAACATGGGCCACCGCCCGCTGGTCAAGGGTGGTTACTTCCCCGTACCGCCGGTCGACAGCCACATGGACCTGCGTACCGCGGCCTGTGAAGTACTGCAGGACATCGGCCAGACCGTTGAATTGCACCACCACGAAGTGGCCACCGGCGGCCAGAACGAAATCGGCGTTAAGTTCAACACCCTGGTGTTGAAGGCTGACGAAGTTCAGGAACTGAAGTACGTGGTTCACAACGTGGCCCACGCCTATGGCAAGACCGCAACCTTTATGCCCAAGCCCCTGGTTGGCGATAACGGCTCGGGTATGCACTGCCACCAGTCACTGGCCAAAGACGGCGTTAACATCTTCGCTGGCGACGCCTACGCAGGCATGTCAGAAACAGCGCTGTACTACATCGGCGGCATCATCAAGCACGCCCGTGCGTTGAACGCGTTCACCAACGCCTCGACCAACAGCTACAAGCGTTTGGTACCTGGCTTTGAGGCACCGGTCATGCTGGCTTACTCAGCCCGTAACCGTTCGGCTTCGATCCGTATTCCGTTCGTCACCAACCCCAAGGGCAAGCGCATCGAAGTTCGCTTCCCTGACCCGACAGCTAACCCCTACTTGGCGTTTTCTGCCCTGTTGATGGCTGGCCTTGACGGTATCCAGAACAAGATCCACCCCGGCGACTCTGCGGACAAGGACTTGTATGACCTGCCCGCCGAAGAAGCGGCTGAGATCCCCACCGTGGCCAGCTCGCTGGAACAGGCACTGGACGCATTGGACGCAGATCGTGCGTTCTTGACCGCCGGTGGCGTGTTCACGGACGACATGATCGACGGCTACATCGCGCTGAAGCGTGAAGAAGTCGAGCGCGTCAACATGACCACTCACCCGGTTGAAGTGGGCATGTACTACAGCTGCTAATCGCTGTAACGACCCTCTGATGGTGGGAAAAGCCTTGGGAATTCCCGGGGCTTTTTTTTGCACGGACCCTTTATGTATCAACTCAAACATTGGCATGCAGTACTCGACGGATTGGCCAGCGCGGTTCTACTGGTCGACTCGCACCTGCGTATCGTTTTTACCAACTCGGCGGCCCAGCAGCTGATTGGCAAGAGCGACCGTGGCCTGTTTGAGCACAGCATCACTCAATACTTGGGCGACCATATGGCGGGGGATCTGTGCAACACCCTATCAACAGGACAGGGGTTTACCCGTCGCGAGACCCCTCTCCTGTTGGAAGGCAAAACCTTGGCGGTGGACCTGTCCGCCAACCGCCTAACCGAAGACCTAAACGATCACCTGGTGGTGGAATTGCGCTGGGTCGATCACCTGTCGAAATTGCGCAAAGAAACGCACCTGTTGGCCGGCGAAGTCGGCGCTCGGGAATTAGCCCGGGGACTGGCGCATGAAATCAAGAATCCCCTGGGCGGCATTCGTGGGGCTGCGCAACTGTTAAGCCGGCAAATGGACGAGCAAGGCGATCAGGAATTGCTCAACGTCATTGTCGACGAAGTGGACCGGCTGTCCGGGCTGGTCGACCGACTCAAAGGCCTGGAGGCGATCCAGGAAAACGAAGAAATCAACATCCACAGCGTGCTGGAACGGACACGCACCCTGATCGAATCGGAATACGGCGAGCAGATCGAGGTGGTGCGCGACTACGACCCATCGATCCCAGCCCTGTGGGCCGACGCCGAGCAACTGGTTCAGGCGCTGTTAAATTTGGCCAAAAACGCCGCGCAAAGCCTGACGGAAAATCCGGTGGATGCACCGACTCTGACCCTGCGCACCAGAGTGGTGCGCCAAGTGGTGATCGCCGGCCAACCCTATCGGCTGGCCCTGCGCGTGACCTTGGGTGACAACGGCCCGGGAATCCCGGAGGCGCTGCAGGAAACCCTGTTCTTGCCCATGGTCAGCGGCCGAGCCCAGGGTTCTGGCCTGGGTCTTGCTATAGCTCAACAGGTCGTGACACGACATCACGGCCTGGTCGAATTCGATAGTGAGCCGGGACGTACCCGCTTTTATTTGACCCTGCCACTGAACCTACAACATGAGGGTGCTGCATGAGCGCAACTATTTGGGTCGTCGACGATGATCGATCTATCCGCTTCGTCTTGGAGCGGGCCCTGAGCAGCGCCGAGTGGGCAGTCGAAAGTTTTGACAGCGCCCGTCAATTACTCAGCGCCATGGAATCGCGCCAGCCTGACTTAATTTTTACCGACATCCGTATGCCCGGCATCGACGGGATCGAATTGCTCGGTATCTTGAACCGGGATTACTCCCAGTTGCCGGTTATTGTCATGACCGCCCACAGCGATCTGGACAGCGCGGTGAACGCGTATGAGTCTGGGGCGTTTGAGTACCTGCCCAAACCCTTTGATATCGACATGGCGATCAGCCTGGCCGGACGGGCGCTAAAAGCCAATGCTGAGCAGCCGGCCGCACCCGTTGAAGAGCCCGCAAGCGGACCAAAGCAACTGATCGGTGCCGCCCCTGCGATGCAAGAGGTATTCCGCGCGATCGGACGACTGTCGCGCAGCTCGGTGACGGTCTTAATTAACGGCGAATCCGGCAGCGGTAAAGAGCTGGTGGCCCAAGCCCTGCACGATCACAGCCCCCGGGCAAAAGAGCCCTTTGTGGCCCTAAATATGGCCGCCATTCCCAAAGACCTGATCGAATCCGAGCTGTTTGGACATGAACGTGGGGCCTTTACCGGGGCTAACAGCCAGCGCCGCGGCCGATTCGAACAAGCCAGCGGCGGCACCCTGTTCCTGGATGAAATCGGCGACATGCCCGCTGACACCCAGACCCGCTTGCTGCGCGTGCTGTCCAACAACGAGTTCTATCGCGTTGGCGGCCTAAGCCCAATCCGGGTCGATACTCGAGTGATCGCCGCCACCCACCAAAACCTTGAAGCCATGGTGGCAGATGGCCGCTTCCGCGAGGATTTGTTCCACCGCCTAAACGTGATTCGTATTCAGATTCCCAAACTGGTGGATCGCATTGAGGACATCGGCGAGCTAAGCAGTCACTTTCTGGCCAAGGCCAGTGAAGAGCTGGACGTGGAGTGCAAGGTATTGCGCCCTGAAACCCTCCAGGTTCTGGAGCGTCATCCTTGGCCCGG
>CALKMT010000103.1 GCA_938091715.1 uncultured Litorivicinus sp. | reverse complement strand
AAGGGGTACATTGCCAGTCCTAAGAATAATTAATCCAGAGTAACGGAGCCCCGATGCCGATACCACCGATCCCCAGCGACGTACACGAGCTACTGGCCGGCCCATGGCGGGTTTGGGTGCTGCCCTACGGTGCGCGTTTGGTTCAGATTTGGCACCAGTCGACGCCGCTTTTATTGGGCTTCAAAGACTCGTCTAGTTATCGCAGTGATCGCATGTCGATGGGTGCGGTCTGTGGCCGCTACGGCAACCGGATCGAAAACGCTCGGCTCGAGCGGGACGGCGTCGAATACGCCTTGACTGCCAACGAAGGCGCTCAGTGTTTGCATGGCGGCCAGCCCGGGTTTGGTGATCAAACGTGGACCCTGGACAAGGTCGCGTCGGATTGCATCACGCTGACTTTGACGTCGCCGGACGGTGATCAGGGATTCCCGGGTCAATGCCAAGCACGAGTCACCTATCGCGTGTCGCCCCAGGGCATCAGTTGTGCCCTGTCGGCCAGCGTTGATAAACCCTGTCCGATCAACCTGATCCAGCACAATTATTGGAACCTAGGCGCTGATGCCGGCAATCACCGGTTGTGGATTCCGGCCACTCAAACCCAGGACACGGATTCGCGTAACTTGCCCAAGCCGCCCCGGGACGTCACCGCGGCGGACGACTTTTCCTCGATGCGTCCGATCGGCCACATGAACTTTGATCGCAATTATTGCGTGCCGGGGCAGGGGATCCGGCCGGTCGCCCGTTTGGCGGGCCCCTACGGAGAATTGCAGGTCCACTCCGATCAGCCGCACATCCAGCTCTACTGTGCGGCGGGCTTAAAACCCACGACAGCGCCCCTGGGGGTCATGCATAATCCCGGCGCCGGCGTGTGCCTGGAGACTCAACAAATGCCCAACGGGCCTGCCATGGGCCAGGACGTTTGGATCGAGCCTGGCCAGCGTTACGCGCACCACATTCGATGGGAGTTTACCCCTGCATGACACAACGCCTGTTCACGCCCGTATTGATCGCGGCCTCGTTGATATTGATGATCGGATTCGCCCTGCGCGCAGCGTTTGGGCTGTTCCAGATTCCGATCGCCGAGGAGTTTGGCTGGTTACGGGCCGAGTTCAGCATGGCGATTGCCATTCAAAACCTGGCCTGGGGTGTCGGCCAACCGCTGTTCGGCGCGATTGCTGAAAAGTTCGGTGACCGCAAGGCGATCGTCCTGGGGGTAGTGTGTTACGCGGTGGGCCTGTTCTTTACTGCGTATGCCACCACGCCCGAGCAAATGCAGTGGCTCGAGGTATTGGTTGGCTTTGGTATTGCCGGCCTAGGATTTGGTGTGATTCTGGCCATCGTCGGCCGGGCTGCCAGCCCCGAAAATCGTTCGATGGCCATGGGCATCGCCACCGCTGCCGGCAGCGCTGGTCAAATCGTTGGCCCCTTGATGGTGGCCCAGTTACTGGATTTCATGAGCTGGCAGGACGTGTTTGTGACCCTGTCGATTTTGGTGTTCTCGGCATTGTTGTTCCTGCCCTTCCTGCGGGCCGGTGCCCCAGCCAGCAAGGCCGAGCTGGAAGAGGCCATGTCGACCGTGATCTGGCGCGCCATGAAGGACCCCAGCTACAGCATGATCTTTATCGGATTTTTTAGCTGTGGCTTTCAGCTGGGATTCGTCACTGCGCACTTCCCGGCCTTTATTACCGAGGCCTGTGCCGCAATTGCACCGGATTCCCTAGCGGCATCCCTGGGCATTGATTCCACCGCGACGCTGGGGGCGGCCGCCATTGCGATTATCGGCGCGGCCAATATCGCCGGCACCATTGCCGCCGGGGCCCTGGGCAAACGCTACAGCAAGAAATACCTGCTCAGCAGCATTTACGCCGCCCGGGTGGTGATTTCTGCTTGGTTTATTTTGACCCCGATGACCGTCACCACCGTGGTGATCTTCAGCCTGGTCATGGGCTCGTTGTGGCTGGCCACGGTGCCGTTGACCAGCGGACTGGTCGCGCACATTTATGGCTTGCGTTACATGGGTACGCTGTACGGGATCGTGTTCTTTTCACACCAGCTTGGGTCGTTCATGGGCGTCTGGTTGGGCGGCAGCCTGTACGATCAATTCGGCGGTTATGACATCGTCTGGTGGGTAGGCATTGGGGTTGGTGTACTGTCCGCGGTTGTTCACCTGCCGATCAGAGAAGCCCCCTGGCAGCCAAAAGCAATGACTGCCTAAACGAGGGCGTTGTTTAGCGGCGCTTTTTCTTGGCGCTGGCGCCGGGCTTGCGTGTACTAGGACGGTCGGCCATGGTGCGCTGAGTCCGGAACACCTGGGGCTTTTGGCCTGCTTTCTTGCGCCGCGCGCCCTCGGGTGTATCCCCTGTGCCGGCCGGCTGATAGGTCGGGATCAGGTGCTTTTTCCCGTTGCCGATCAAATCCGCACGTCCCATGTCCTTGAGCGCTTGGCGCAACAACGGCCAGTTATTGGCATCGTGATAGCGCAAGAACGCCTTGTGCAAGCGTCGCTGCTTCATGCCTTTAGGGCTGACCACGTCTTCGCTGTCGCGCTTGACGCGCTTAAGCGGATTCTTGCCGCCGTGCCACATGGCGGTCGCCAGGGCCATGGGGCTGGGTAGGAATGCCTGAACCTGGTCGGCCCGGAACCCATTGCGCTTTAACCACAGCGCCAGGTTCATCATGTCCTCATCCGTGGTACCCGGATGCGCGGCGATGAAGTAGGGGATCAGGTACTGCTCTTTGCCGGCCTCTTTGGAGTACTTGTCAAACATCTCCTTGAAGCGGTCATAGGTGCCGATACCTGGCTTCATCATTTTGGTCAGCGCGTTACTTTCGGTGTGTTCGGGGGCGATTTTCAGATAGCCCCCCACGTGATGCTGAACCAATTCCTTGACGTATTCGGGCGTCTCGACCGCAATGTCGTAACGCAGGCCACTTGCGATCAGTACGCGCTTGATACCAGGGGTTTTGCGCGCCTTGCGGTACAGCTTGACCAGCGGCATCTGATCGGTATTCAGGTTCTCGCAGATGCCAGGATACACACAGGACAACTTGCGGCAGTTTTTCTCGATTTCTGGGTCTTTGCAGGCCAGGCGCCACATGTTCGCGGTCGGGCCACCGAGATCGGAAATGGTGCCCGTAAACCCGGGCGTGGTGTCGCGGATTGCCTCAATCTCGTTCAGGATCGATTTTTCGGACCGGTTTTGAATGATTCGGCCCTCGTGCTCGGTAATCGAGCAGAACGTACAACCACCAAAGCAGCCCCGCATGATGTTCACACTGAACTTGATCATGTCGTAGGCCGGGATCTTGGCATCCCCATATATTGGGTGAGGAACCCGTTGATAGGGCAGCTCAAACACGCCGTCCATTTCCGGCGTTTCCAGCGGAATCGGCGGTGGGTTAATCCAGACATAGCGCTGGCCGTGCTGCTGGATCAACGCCCGGGCATTGCCGGGATTGGATTCCAGGTGCAAGACCCGCGAGGCATGGCTGTACAGCACCGGATCGGCTTTGACCTGCTCGTAACTGGGCAGGCGGATCACGGTTTGCTCCCGGGGAATTTTTTGCGTCCGGGGAATAAATTTGATCGCCTGTTCGGCGGCCGGCTCGCTGGGCGCCTCGTCATTCAGCTGGCAGTCCGGGGTTTGCGTGGTGTCCTGATACGGGTCAGGTTCCTGGGTGATTTTCCCAGGCAGGTCCACCTCGGTGCTGTCGACCTGGTACCAGCCCGCGGGAATGCCTTTGGCGGGCACCGCAGTGCCACGCAGATGGCGCATGTCGTCGATGGTTTTGCCGCCGGCCAGGCCGTGGGTCAGCTCGACCAGGGCGCGCTCGGCGTTGCCGTACAGCAAAATGTCGGCTTTGGAGTCCAGCAACACGCTGCGACGGACTTTTTCCTGCCAGTAATCGAATTGCGCGGCCCGACGCAGGCTGGCCTCGATGCCGCCAATCACGACGGGAACGTCCTTGTAGGCTTCACGACACCGCTGGGTATAAATCAGGGTGGCCCGATCCGGGCGCTTGCCGGCCATGCCGCCGGCGGTATAGGCGTCGTCCGAGCGAATCTTGCGATCCGAGGTGTAGCGGTTGACCATTGAATCCATGTTGCCCGCGGTCACGCCGAAATACAGGTTCGGCTTGCCCAGGCGCATGAAGTCCTCGGCGCTGTTCCAATCGGGCTGGGCCAGGATGCCAACACGGAACCCTTGCGCCTCCAAGGTTCGGCCAATCACCGCCATGCCAAAGCTGGGGTGGTCCACATAGGCGTCGCCGGTCACGATAATGACGTCGCAACTGTCCCAGCCCAGCTCGTCCATTTCGGCACGGCTCATCGGCAAAAATGGGGCCGGCCCAAATTTGTGCGCCCAGTGTTTGCGGTAACTGAACAGTCCTGGTGCTGGCGTCATATTGCCCATGGAATAACGGCCCCTCGTAGGCGTTTTGTGTGCGACGGAAGTCTAGCCTGAACTGCCATTCCTGTCGCCCTCCGGTACGGCTACCTCAACCCTTTGTGGCCGGTGTATTATCTGGGGCTATGAAAGTGCTAGTTCTGGATGACAACCTGGATGACTTACAGCAAGTGCGGCGGGCCCTGACCGGGGTCGAGTCGATCGAGGTGTCGTACCTGCAAGATCCCGAGCAGGCCTTGGAGCAGGCGGCCCAGGGTCAAGTTGATGTGTTTGTGTCCGATATCAATATGCCCCAGTTGTCGGGCATCGAGTTGGTGGCGCGACTGCGCGCGACCAAGCAAGGGGCCTTTTTGCCGACCATTTTTCTGACCGGAGCGACCTCGGATCGTCAAGCCGAGTCGCTGTTGCGCGGTGGCGATGCGGTCATGACCAAGCCCGTGATCGCCTCTTTGCTTATCGCGCAGATCGAGGCCTTTCGGCGGCTGGCAGAACAGCGCCAAGCTCTGGAACAAAGCCGTGCCCAGCTAAAAGAGCAGGCCAAGGTCGATCTGGTCACCGGGCTTTGGAATCGTCAGGGCCTACAACAGGCCATCCGGGACTATCTGAATCAGAATGACAACACCGATGCCCCGTGCAGCCTGTTGGTCATCGACGTGGATCACTTTAAACAGTACAGCGAGTT
>CALKMT010000102.1 GCA_938091715.1 uncultured Litorivicinus sp. | reverse complement strand
ATATGTCCCACAGGGTGTCGCCTTTGACCACCGTGTATTCGTCGGGATGGTCAGAGCGCAGGGTGGAGTCTGCCTGTGCGCTCCATCCAATTAACAAGCCAAGTGCCAGTAACAGGCGGGGTAATCTCATCAGTCGTTCCTTTACGCGCCCGCAGCACACGGACTTAATGATAAGATTAGCAACGAATTTTGAACTTACCGTATCGAGGTCTAGTACTGATGACAGTGCTGAATATTCTGGAGTTCCCTGACAAGCGATTGCGCACTGTGGCGAAACCTGTCGAGGTCGTTGACGGGCGCATACAGACCCTAGTTCGCGACATGTTAGAGACGATGTACGAAGCCGAGGGCATTGGCCTGGCAGCCAGCCAGGTCGACGTGCATGAACGAGTGGTCGTGATAGACCTGTCCGACGAGCGCAACGAGCCCTTGGTGTTTATCAACCCAGACATCACACCCCTGACCGACGAAGAATTCAGTTATCAAGAAGGCTGCTTGAGTGTGCCGGGGTTCTACGAGGAAATTACCCGGCCGGCTCGAGTCAAAATTCATGCCTTAAACGAGCAAGGCGAAGCTTTTGAGACCGAAGCCGAGGGCCTGTTGGCGGTATGCATTCAGCACGAATGCGATCACCTGGCCGGCAAACTGTTCGTGGACTATTTGTCGAATCTCAAGCGCGATCGTATTCAACGTAAACTGGACAAAATTCACCGTATGCAACAGCGAGCCGGTTAACGATGCGCATTGCCTACGCCGGCACACCGGACTTCGCGGTGCCAGCCCTACAGGGCCTGATAGGCGCCGGAGTTGAAATTGTTGGCGTCTGGACTCAACCAGACCGCCCGGCCGGACGGGGTCGAAAGCTGACCGCCTCACCGGTCAAGCAAACCGCATTGGCCGCCGGGCTTACCGTTTACCAACCTGAATCGCTAAAAGACCCCGAAGCTCAGGCCGAGTTACTGAACTCAGGTGCCGACCTGTTGGTGGTCGCAGCCTATGGCCTGTTGCTACCCAAACCCATTATCGACGGCTTTGCACTGGGCTGCGTCAACTTGCATGGCTCCCTGCTGCCTCGGTGGCGCGGCGCGGCCCCGATTCAACGCGCCATCGAAGCCGGCGATGCCGAGACCGGACTGGGGCTGATGCGCATGGAAGAAGGCCTGGATACCGGTGCCGTCATTGGCGAGATGCGTACCCCGATTGACGTCGCCGACACCGCCTTGGATGTTCACGACCGTCTGGCTGCCATGGGTTGGCCGCTGTTACAGGCCCATTGGTCGGACCTACAAAACCAGGTGCCCGGGACCACGCAGCCCGAGACCGGCGTGCTGTACGCAAAAAAGCTGAGCAAGGCCGAGGCTCAACTGGATTTTTCTTGGCCCGCCGAGCGTTTGCGTCGGCAAATTCATGCGTTTAACCCAGCCCCGGGGGCCTGGGTCGACGGCGAATTTGGACGCATCAAGCTGCACCGCGCCGAAGTGCTGGAAAATCCCGGATTGGAACCGGGTCAAATTGGCCCGGGGCCAGATCACTTAGTTGGGACTGGAGCCGGCGCACTGAGAATTTTGGAGTGGCAGTTTGCCGGTCAAAAGCGACAGCCCCTGCCGCGCATTGCGCAGAGCAATCGCCTAGTGCCGGGACGCTTTTTGCAGTGAGCCCGGCCAAAAAGGCACGTCACGTCGCGCTCGATGCCGTACACGCGACCGCCCAACAGACTGGCAGTCTGGATACGGTGCTAAGCGGCGACAGTGCCTTGGCGCTGTCCGCCGGTGAGCTGACCCTGGCTCGCATGATCGCCTCGACCACGGTACGGCATTGGTTTCACCTCCAGCAAATTCTGGAACAGCTGCTGCAACGGCCGTTTAAACCCAAAGACCAGGTGCTGCATAGCCTATTGATGACCGGCCTGGCCCAACTGGCGTTCACCCGTCAAGCCGAACACGCTGTGGTGGCGGAAACCGTGTCTCTGACCCCAGAACTGGGGCGCCCCTGGGCCCGGGGTGTGGTCAATGCCGTGCTCAGGAATTTTCTCCGTGACAAGGCTACGTTCTTGATGGAGAAGCACGACGAACAGGCGGTGTTCAATCACCCAGCCTGGCTGATTGGCAAATTAAAGAAAGCCTATCCCGAGCACTATCAAGCGATTTTGAACGCCAACAACCAGCGTGCGCCCATGACTTTGCGTCCCAATCGCCAGCAGATTTCGCCCGAGGACTACCTAAAAGCCCTGCATGACGCCGACATCGAAGGCCAACTGACACCCGGCGGCGCCATTGTCTTGGCTCAACCCCAGCGGGTGGACGCGCTGCCGCAATTTGCCCAGGGCGCTGTCAGCGTGCAGGACAGCAACGCACAATGGGCCGCCCAATGGCTGGCCTGCCAACCCGGCGAGCGGGTCTTGGATGCCTGCGCGGCCCCGGGGGGCAAAACCTGTCACCTGCTCGAGCTCGAGCCCGATATCGAATTAATCGCCCTGGACAGCCACGCCCGCCGCCTGGATCGCATTCATCAGAACCTCGAGCGCCTCGGGCTGCAGTGCGATGTGGTCTGTGCCGATGCCAGCCAACCCGGCCCCTGGTCGCAAACCCCCTTTGATCGAATCCTATTAGACGCGCCCTGCTCAGGCACTGGCGTCATTCGTCGCCATCCGGATATTCGCTTGGCCCGCACCCCCGAACAGGTCGTTGAAACGGTCCAGATTCAAGCCCAGTTGCTGGATTACCTGTGGACGCGGGTGCGCCCAGGGGGCCAACTGTTGTACGTCACGTGTTCGGTATTGCCCGAGGAAAACCACAAACAAATCCAACGCTTTTTACAAGCAACCCCGGATGCGCAGTTAGCGGCGTTACCCAACGCTGGCGATGTGCCAGTCCCCCTGGGCAGCCAATTTTTGCCGGGCTGCGGCGATGCCGATGGCTTCTATTACGCCAGTTTGGTTAAATCGCAGCCCGAAGCAGGAGTGAATTCGTGAAGATAGTAATTCTCGGGGCTGGCCAGGTCGGCGCTACACTGGCAGAGCGACTGTCCTTTGAACAAAACGACATCACGCTGGTGGATGCCAACAAACGCCGGTTCAAGCAATTGCCCGATTTGGACGTGCGCACCGTTTCAGGCCATGCATCCAGCCCCTCGACCTTGCGCGAGGCTGGGGTCGACGACGCTGAGCTGGTCATTGCCGTGACCAACTCTGACGAAGTGAACCTGGTCGCCTGCCAAATCTCCCGGGCCTTGTTTCGCACCCCCAACCTGATCGCCCGAGTACGCAACTCCGAATACCTAGATCCCGAGTTTGAGGCCAAGGTCTTTCAGCCCGACGAAGCCTGGGTTAACACCAAAGGCGCCAAAGTCGCTCGATTGTGGGTCCAAGAACGCATCAGCCCGGAAACCGAGGTCACCAACTACATTGAGCGACTCATCGGCCAGCCCGGCGCCCTGCAAGTCAGTGACTTTGCCGGTGGGCGGGCACAAATGGCCTGCGTCAACGCGATTTCACCTGGGCCCTTGGTGGGCCACCGGCTAAAAGATTTGACCCAGCACCTGCCGAATATCGATACCCGGGTGGCTGCGATCTATCGACAAGACCGTCCGATTATCCCCGAGGGCGATACGCTGATTCAAAACGGCGACGAAGTGTTCTTTATTGCCGATCGCAAACACATCCGTTCGGTCATGGCCGAGTTGATGGAAACCGACAAGCCCTATCGCCGCATCATGATTGCCGGCGGCGGCAACATTGGGGCCCGCTTGGCCAGTCGTCTAGAAGCCAAGTACCGCGTCCAATTGATCGAGCGCGACGCCAACCGGACCCGTGAGTTGTCCGAGCAGTTGAACAAAACCATCGTCAACATCGGTGATGCTTCAAGCCGGAAACTGTTGGACGAGTGCGGCATTTCAGATACCGACGTGTTCTGTGCCGTCACCAACTCAGACGAGGCCAACATCATGGCCAGCATGCTGGCCAAAAAGATGGGCGCCAGAAAGGTCATGACGCTGATTAACAACCCCGCGTATGTAGATCTGGTTCAAGGCGGTCTGATTGACGTTGCGGTGTCTCCAGAGCAAGCCACCATTGGCAGTATTTTGCGCCACGTCCGGCGCGGTGAGATTCAACAAGCCTTCAGCCTTCGCCGCGGCGCGGCGGAAGCCTTGGAATTGGTGGCCCGGGGCGACGCCCGCAGCTCCAAGGTCATCGGGCGCTCAATCCAGAAAATCAAACTGCCCGAGGGCGCGACCATCGGAGCCATCGTGCGCGGCGACGAGGTATTGATGGGCCATCACCACATCGAAATCCAACCCGAGGACCATGTCATCGTGTTCCTGGCGGAAAAAAACCCCAAGAAACTGCAAGAAATTGAGCGCATGTTTCAGCCCGGCGCGGAGTACCTGCTCTAGCCATGCGCTACATGATCATTGGCAAGATTTTAGGCCTATTACTGGCCGTTTTTTCGGTCATCGCCACAGCGCCGGCCATCGTGGTCGCGCTGATCTATCAAGAGAACACCCTGCTTAACTTTGCGGCCTCCTTTGCGTCATTGTTTTTGGCGGGCGCCCTGTTGTGGAGCCTGTGCAAAGGAGCCAAATCCGACCTAAGAAACCGCGACGGTTTCTTGATCACGGTCTTGTTCTGGACCGTATTGAGCTTGGCGGGCAGCCTGCCCTTGGTTCTGGATTCCAACCTAAATCTGTCCATGACCGACGCCATTTTCGAATCCGTCAGTGGCCTGACCACAACAGGCGCTACCGTGATCTCTGGTTTGGACGATTTGCCCAAGTCGCTGCTGTTTTATCGTCAGCTGCTGCAGTGGATGGGGGGCATCGGGATCATTGTACTGGCCATGGCGGTGCTGCCGTTCTTGGGTGTCGGCGGGATGCAGCTGTATCGCGCTGAAACCCCAGGCCCCATGAAAGACACTCGCCTGGCGCCGCGCATCGTGACCACCGCTGCGGTTCTGTTCAGTATCTATTCCGCGTTGACCTTGGCCTGTGCGGTGGCCTATTACGCGGCCGGCATGAACGCCTTTGACGCGATCAGCCATGCCTTTTCAACCATTGCCATTGGCGGATTCTCGACCAAGGATGCCAGCATTGGTTATTGGGACAGTGCCGCCATTGAGACCGTAGCCATGGTCTTTATGGTCCTGGCTGGGATTAACTTTGCGTTGCACTTTGCCAGCTTCAAGACGCTAAAAACCGGACTAGCACCCGGTTGGGGTCGAGCCCGCTCGTTGCCTAGCTTTACCCACTACTGGCGAGACTCCGAGGCCCGCGGCTACCTGATCTTTCTGAGCATGCTGACCCTGGTGGTCGTGCTGGTATTAATCACCACCGGCACCTATGAGCCCACCGAGGCCCTGCGCCGAGGCGCCTTCGAGGCCATTTCTGTGGCCACCACCACTGGGTTTGCCACCGCGGATTACGCCAGTTGGCCGACCTTTCTGCCGTTTTTATTGCTAATGAGCGCCTTTGCTGGAGCCTGCGCCGGATCCACAGGTGGCGGCATCAAGCAAATTCGTATGATGCTGCTGTTCAAACAGGGCTTTCGCGAAGTTCGCCAGCTGATCCACCCCAACGCGGTTATTCCCGTCAAGGTGGGCGGCAAAAGCGTGCCCGAAAGTGTGGTCAGCAGCATTTGGGGCTTTTTGGCCGCCTATATTTTTGTATTTGCGCTGCTGATGTTGACCATGATTGCCCTGGGAACCGATCCGATTACCGCGTATTCGGCGGTCGGCGCATGCCTGAACAACTTGGGCCCGGGGCTGGGCGAGGTAGCGCTGACCTACGGCTCACTGGAGGGCGCAGAAAAATACGTGCTGTGCTTGGCCATGTTACTCGGACGCTTGGAGCTGTTTACCTTGCTGGTCATTCTGACTCCAGAATTCTGGCGCACTTAATACGGGCCAGGCTGACCCTCGGGCTGGGTCTGAAACCGTTTGTATTCCCATTGATATTGCTCTGGATAACGCCGAACTAGGGCCTCGATGGCGCCGTTCATCACCGCGACGCCCTCAGGGGTATCAAGCTGACCAAACTCTGGCACCGGATCGATCACCACCTGGTAGTCCCGAGCCGATCGTCGAACCGCGGCGGCGATGAACACTTTGGCCGCCGGCTGCTTTTGCGCCAGCTTGTGGGCCAAGGTCATGGTCAAGGCTGACTGGCCAAAAAACGGGGCAAAAATACCGCCCTCTAGATCCGGCTCTTGGTCTGGCAGGACTGCCACTATTTCGCCTTTTTTCAATGACTTAAGCAGTCCAGCTACCCCTTTCACGTTGGTGGGGTGCATCTGATAGCCCTGGGCCACCCGTCCCTCGCGAACCAGGGCATCTACGCCTTCGAGACGTGCAGGCCGATACATCGCATTCAAGGTGCCATGGGAGGCCACCCAACCGCCCAGCAACTCCCAATTGCCTAAATGCGGAACCAACAGCAAAACGCCCTGACCCGCATCGATTGCCTGATCCCAAGCCGACAAAGAGGCGGGGTCAGCCAAACCGTCGGGATTATCCGCACCCAAAACCCACACCCGGGCCAAACGGGCCGCTTTTTCACCTAAGTCCTTGAGGCTTTGCCGCTCAAGCTCTAAGCGGTCCTTTAAGTCCATCTCAGGAAAGGCCAGGGCCAAGTTGGTCTGCGTGATACGCTGGGCCCGTGAGCCCTTGCGGTGCACGAATCGTCCTAGGCTGCGCCCCAAGGCGTCGGCCACTGGCGCGGGCAAGCGGGCCAATCCCGACAACAAGCGTACGGCTAAGGTCGACTTCATTTGACGATCCTAAAAAGACATTAAAGGGCGTGCAGAGTATACTGCGCCACGCTTTCACTGTAGCCGAATTGATATGAAAACTGATGCCCTAACGTTCCAAGACATGATCCAAACCCTGCAGACCTTTTGGTCCGAGCAGGGCTGCGTGGTGATGCAACCCTTGGACATGGAAGTGGGTGCGGGCACCTTTCACCCCGCCACCTTCCTGCGCTCGATTGGTCCGGAGCGCTGGAACAGCGCCTATGTTCAACCCAGCCGCCGGCCGACGGACGGACGCTACGGTGACAACCCAAACCGCGGGCAACACTACTATCAGTTCCAGGTAGTCATGAAGCCCTCGCCGGACAATATTGTCGAGCTGTACATGGACAGCCTGAAACGCCTGGGTATCGATCCAGAGGTGCACGACATTCGTTTGGTCGAGGACAACTGGGAATCGCCAACCCTGGGAGCATGGGGCCTAGGCTGGGAGGTCTGGCTAAATGGCATGGAGGTCACTCAGTTCACGTATTTTCAACAAGCCGGCGGGATCGAGTGCTTCCCCGTCACAGGCGAGATCACATACGGTTTAGAGCGCATCGCAATGTACCTTCAGGGCGTGGACAGTATGTACGACCTGGTCTGGACTGACGGCGTGACCTATGGCGACGTGTTCCTGCAGAACGAGCGGGAACAGAGCGCCTACAACTTCGAACACGCTGATATCGATCGGCTATTTGCCACCTTTGATGGCTGCGAAGTCGACTGCCAAAAATTGGTCGCGGCAAACCTACCACTGCCTGCCTATGAACAGGTATTGAAAGCCAGCCACACCTTTAACCTGTTGGACGCCCGACACGCGATCAGCGTGACTGAGCGACAGCGCTTTATCCTGCGGGTTCGTACCCTGGCCCGAGAAGTGGCCCACTGTTATTACGATAGCCGCAAGGCAGCCGGCTTTCCGCTGGCCGACCCCGACATCCGACAAGCAATGTTGGCGGAGGGCCAGGCATGACACAGACTGCAGACTTACTCTTTGAACTGGGCTGTGAAGAGTTACCGACCAGCGCCCTAAAAGCCGCTGGGAAAAACTTGGAAGCCGGCATTATTAAACGCTTGCAACAGGCAGGCCTGGATTTCGAATCGGTTCACCCCATCGCGTCCCCACGCCGTTTGGGCGTTCTCATTCGCGGACTGGCCACCCGTCAGCCGGATCAGGTGTTAAACCTGCGTGGACCGAGCAAGGCTGTGGCCTACAAAGACGGCGCACCGACCCCCGCGCTATTAGGTTTTTGCCGCAAGCAAGGCATCGAACCCGATCAATTGCAAGAAGTTGAGACGCCCAAGGGCACTTGGCTGGAGTTCCAAGGCGTCAAGCACGGCCTGGACAGCGAGGCGTTGTTGCCCGAGCTTTTAAAAGAGACGGTCGATCAACTGCCCCTGCCTAAGCGGATGCGCTGGGGCGCAACCCGGGCCGAGTTCACTCGACCCGTTCTGTGGCTGGTTGCGATGCTGGGTCAGCAGGTATTGGCGTTAACTCTGTTTGACCGCACCGCTGGACGCCAAACCCGAGGCCACCGCGTGCACAGTCCGGACTGGATTCAAATTGACTCCCCAGCAGACTATTTCACGCTACTAGAGTCCCATCGAGTCATCGCAGATTTTGAGGATAGGGCCGCACGGGTCAAAGCCTTGGCCCAAAGTTTATCTACCACCGAGCTGACCGTCGTCACCGAGCCGGACTTGGTGGACGAAGTGGCCGCCTTGGTCGAGTGGCCGGTGCCCCTGATGGGACAGTTTGCCAGCGAATTTTTGGACGTTCCCGAAGAAGCCCTGGTCAGCTCGATGAAAGAGCATCAGAAATATTTTCACGTGAAACATGCAGACGGTAGCCTGGCCAATTACTTTGTCACCATGGCCAACCTCGAGTCCAAAGATCCCAGCTTGGTCGTAGCCGGCAATGAGCGAGTGCTGAACGCACGATTGGCCGACGCCAAGTTCTTTTGGGACACCGATCTAAAAACGCCATTGGCCGATCGCTTAGGCAAGCTCGACAAGATTGTCTTCCACGAAGAGCTAGGATCCTTGGGCGACAAATCACGTCGAGCGGGCGCTCTGGCCGCCGCCATTGCCAAAACCTTTGGCACGGATCCCTCGACCGCCCAACAGGCCAGTCAGCTGGCCAAATGCGACCTGTTAAGTGAAATGGTCCTGGAGTTCAGCGATCTACAGGGCCTGATGGGTACCTATTATGCTCGACACGAGGGGTATCCCGCCGACGTGTCTGAGGCGTTAGTCGAGGTCTACAAGCCGGCCGGCGCCAAAGACAGCCTGCCACAAA
>CALKMT010000101.1 GCA_938091715.1 uncultured Litorivicinus sp. | reverse complement strand
CGGCGCAGGTGTCCGTCACTGGGTGTTACCGCGGCACCATCAAAACTGTAGGGTTTTACTTGCCCATCAGGCTCGATCAAGGTGCGCAGCAGGAAGTGGATTTGTACGCTGACGGCCAAATCTGGATTAAAGCCCGCTTGGCCTGCCCGCAGGTATCGATTCGGCACACCATCTCCGGTGCTGTCTTGGCCAAAGTAAATACGCAGGTCCTCGACCCCCGGCACCAACTCGTCTCGATCCACCGCCCCGTTGGCCCTGACCTCGGCGCGGTACAGCCCTGGGATGCCGTTCACATCCGCAGACAGATAATAGGCCCGAGCCCGCAGAGGCATCACCGCCCCACCCAATGCGACCCCGGCATTGTCCGGCGCAGCGCAGGTACCGCCCAGGCGGTTGGCGCAGTTTCCCGGACTCAAGCTGGCCACGACCTGATGCTGCAATCGGGTACTGCCAACATCGTCATGGGACACCTGAAACAAGGCGCCCGTGTCACAATTGGCC
Source organism: uncultured Litorivicinus sp. (assembly GCA_938091715.1). Taxonomy (GTDB): domain Bacteria; phylum Pseudomonadota; class Gammaproteobacteria; order Pseudomonadales; family Litorivicinaceae; genus Litorivicinus. The sequence goes on along the minus strand of CALKMT010000101.1, from coordinate 4,011 downwards.
GCAAACAACACTTGGCCCTGGGCGAAGTCATGCGGCTGTGACAGGGTGAGCTCGCCGGCCCCCTCGAGCTGGATGGCCACCGCCGAATCGCTGTCCATGCCGAGAATGACCAATGCGTCTGGATCGTGATCAACACTGGAAAACGGCGAATTCAGTTGGCTTGGAAAGTTCGCGACGCCCTGAAATCCGTTCAGCGGCCGGGTTAGGTTAAAGCGCCAGTCAGAGGCGGCGTTGTTGACTCGCAACGTGGTCGGCAATGCCGCCCGGCAACCACGAAAACCCGCCATACGCATGTCCCTGGCCATAAAATCGGCGGCGAACCGCGCGTTTTCCTGGGTTCGGCTGAGCTCGTCCTGAACGCGATACGCCTGCTTGGCACCCAACAGCACGTTGAACACCCCGAGCATTAATAAACTGCCCAGCAACAGGGCAATCATTAATTCCACCAACGAGAAACCGCGCCTCATGGCTGGCCCCGAAGTTCCAGCGTCTGGGTCGCCTGTGCCAAGCGATCGAACCAACGCAGCTCAACGATTAAAACTGCCGGGGACAGGGAAGTGTCGCGACGGGCTTGGCCCTGACCTGCGGGCAGCATTTGCGCGACACGGTCCAACCACTGATTCAGATCATAATTGCGCAGTTGCGCAGGCGTGCAGGAAGTCGCCCGGCAGTCGACATTACTGCCAGGGCTGGCCCCGAATGCGATGTCATATCCGCCGGTGGCGAATTGGCCAGGGTTGACCCGGGCCCGATCGACTAAATCCGCCGCCAGGACTGTGGCCGAGCTGCGCGACCATGCGGTATCGCCGACATTTAAATTGGCTGCCTGAAGCGAAGCGAAACCCAGCAACCCCACGCTGGTGATCAACAATGCCACCAAGACCTCGATCAGTCCCACCCCCTGCTGTGCATTCATGGGCAAGCCCCCGAGGGAATCTCGTGTACCCGATCGCCGTCCAGATCCAGTGAACCCCGGGGACGTCCAATCAAGGACAAGGTGACTTGGCGGCGTTGTTGGGCCTCGGGCGGACACAGGGACAGCGTCAGACTGTCGAGCGCCGCACCGGTGGCACGCCAGGTGGCACGATCGCCGCTTGCGGATACAGGAATCTGCTCGGTGCTGCCTTGGGACAATCCCAAAACAGGCACGTTACTGGCAGGCACCGCGCCCTGAAACACAAGCCAGCCCGACCAGACGCCGTCACAGTGCTGACCGTCCGATGAGGCGCACAGGCTGATGCTCTGGCCCTGGCTAATCGCCATTGACCGGGCTGAGTTCATGGCACTGAGTAATGAGCGTTGCACGCTATCCACCTGCTGATTGCTGCGGGCGTCCATCAAAGACGGCACCGCTAAAGAAAAGACGATCGACATCAGTGCGATGACGATCATCACTTCCAACAGGGTGAATCCAGACGGTGCATTCCTCATGGCGTTGCCTCACAAATTGCTGAGACAACGATGGAATAGCGATGGGTCTTAAGACTTACAGGGTTGTACGAACGGTCGAGATTTGAGCTTTAACGGTCAGCCCGGGGAGGTTTTGTGTGCTCTATCACACTACCCCGCGTCAATGAGTCTCAGTTCTTTCGGGAGATTGAAAACGATGGTTTCGGGGCGGCCGTCCAATTCTTCGACCCGGTCTCCGCCCAAGCTCTGCAGACGATCAATAACGCCTTGAACCAAGACTTCCGGGGCCGAGGCACCGGCTGTGACTCCCACCGATTTAACTCCCGCCAACCATTCGGGACGCAAGTCGTCGGCCTGATCGATCAGGTACGCCGGGGTGCCCTCGCGCTCGGACAACTCGCGCAATCGATTGGAATTTGAACTGTTCACACTGCCCACGACCAACACCAGGTCATTGGATTTTGCCAACCCACGCACTGCATCCTGGCGGTTTTGTGTGGCATAGCAGATGTCATCACGACGCGGGCCCACGATATGTTCAAAGGTCTCGCGCAACGCGTCGATGACCTCGGCGGTGTCGTCTATGCTCAGTGTGGTCTGGGTAACGTACGCCAGTTGTTCGGCATTTCGGGGCTGCAATTGCCGGGCGTCATCGGGGGTTTCAACCAGATAAATTTGGCCGCCGTGCCGCGTGTCGTAGCGCCCCAGTGTGCCTTGAACTTCCGGGTGCCCGGCGTGGCCAATCAACACGCATTCAACCCCGCGGGCGGCATAGCGCGCCACTTCCATGTGCACCTTGGTGACCAGAGGACAGGTCGCATCAAATACCTTAAGTCCGCGACGATCCGCCTCGTTCTGGACGGCACTGCTGACTCCGTGGGCACTAAAGATCACCGTGGCATCGTCTGGCACCTGCTCGAGTTCTTCGACAAATACCGCACCGCGGTCGCGCAGGCCATCCACCACATAGCGGTTATGAACCACCTCGTGGCGAACATAAATCGGCGCGCCGAAGACATCGATGGCACGGTCGACAATCTCGATCGCTCGATCGACCCCAGCACAAAACCCCCGAGGATTGGCCAGTTCAATCTTCACTGCAGTTTCTCGGGCGCGGGATTAACCGCCAGAATAGAGACCTTGAAGTACAGATCACGCCCGGCCAGGGGGTGATTAAAATCCACGTACACCTGCTCGCCTTCGATGCGATCAATCACACCCGGCAACTCACTGCCGTTGGCATCGGCAAAGGACATCATCATGCCCGGGCTTAGATCGGCCTCGGGGTCAAAACCGCTCAGCGGCATGCGCTGAATATTGTCCGGGTTGGGCTGACCAAATCCCAGTTCAGGCTTGATCTGCAGACGCTCTTCGTCGCCCATCTTGAGGCCGAACAGGGCCTGTTCAAACCCGGGCAATAAGTTGCCGTCGCCAACCACGAAAGTCGCTGGAGTCTTATTAAAGGTGCTGTCCACCAGGGCGCCGTCCGCCAATTCGATGGCAAAATGTAGGGTAACCTGGGTGTCAGGTCCGATGGTGAGTTCGCTCACGTCGCCACTCCAAAATACTGTCTAAAATCATGCCAGCTGCACCGATGGTGATCGCACAGTCCGCCACATTAAACGCTGGAAAGTACCAATCTTGGTAATAGACCAGCAAAAAGTCCGTCACCGAACCGTGCCAGGCTCGGTCAACCGCGTTACCCAATGCACCCCCTAGGATGCAACCTAGCGAGAGCCCTGCCAAGGCATTTGACTCACGTAACCAGTGGTGGATCAGGCCGACCGCAACCACGGCGACCCCCAGCAAAAACCAGCGCTGACTGCCGTCACCCGAGGCCAGAAAGCTAAATGCGGCGCCAAAGTTGTGCACTCGGACCAAATCAAAGACCGGCAGCAGGTTGAAACGTTCACCCACTTGAAAGGCGGACAGCACCCACATCTTGCTCAGCTGATCCAGGATAAGAATCACCAGAGCGAGCGTCCAGCCCTGGCGCCTCATGCGAACTGGCGAACCTCGCCTTGGCCCTGAATGTTACTGACACAACGACCGCAGATTTCGGGGTGTTCGGCATTCGATCCAACATCCGGCACTCGGTGCCAACAGCGCTCGCACTTGGTGTGCTCGACCTTGCTGACCGCCACGGCGATGTCCCCGGCCTCGTTGACCAGGGCGGAATCCACCGCCTGAGCACGCTCGGCCAGGACCGCGGCACTGGTCAATGTAGTGAACCTAAGCTCGTCACCCAACATTGCCAACGTCGCCTGCAGGTCGGATTCGACAAACAAGGTCACCTCGGCTTCAAGCGAGCCGCCGACTCTCTTTTCGTTGCGGGCCGCTTCGATGGCTTGGTTGACCGCGTCCCGGGTGCGCAAAATGTCACTCCAAAACGCATCGTCCAGGCGCTCATCAAAGGTCACATTCAGGTCGTACCAGTCTTGTGCGAAGACAAAGGAATCCGATTGCCCAGGCATTGCCGTCCAGATTTCCTGAGCGGTGAAGGACAAAATCGGGGCGATCCAGCGACTGAATGCTTGGATCAAATCGTACAATGCGGTCTGCGCACTGCGCCGGGCATCGCTGTCGGACTGGCAGGTGTAC
>CALKMT010000100.1 GCA_938091715.1 uncultured Litorivicinus sp. | reverse complement strand
GCTTCGGGTTTGGCCTGGGCATCGGTTGGGAAGGCCGGCACACCGACTTCGTCGGCCAGAATGCGCAACTGCTCAATCGCCGCCGGGCGATAAACGTCGGCGCTGACAACCATGACGCGCTTTTTCTCGCGTTCTTTAAGGAAGCGGGCCAATTTGCCCGTGGTGGTGGTTTTACCCGCGCCCTGCAGACCAGCCATTAACACCACGGCGGGCGGACGCGCTTTTAAGTCCAATGTTTCGTTGGCCCGGCCCATGACCTGCTCGAGCTCTTGACGAACGATCTTTAGGAACGTCTGACCCGGGGACAGAGACTTTGAAACCTCGGTGCCCATGGCCCGCATCCGGGTCTTGGCGATAAAGTCTTTGACCACCGGAAGCGCCACGTCGGCCTCGAGCAACGCTCCGCGCACCTCTTTTAACGCACCCTTTATGTTGTTCTCATTCAGGCGGCTTTTGCCCGAGACTTTATTCAGTCCATCAGCCAGCTTTTGTTGTAACGAATCGAACATAGGTAGAGGCACGCTTGTTGGGTGAAAAACCGTTAGTATAACCGCACTGAACCCAAATTTCGGAGTATTAATGAGTCCTGCCCTACTCTCGGGCATTGCCGCCGTTTTATATTTGGCCGCTGCCGGGGACGAAGTTCGTCAATTCCTGCAGCGGGCCCCAAATCGCAGGCGGTGGTTTGTTGGCCTAACAGGGCTTGGGCTGAGCGTGCATTGGTTGGCCGCTTCGCTGGCCATGGGTTTGTTTAATCCGGTTTGGTCGTTCTCGTTGGGCACCGTGATCTCGCTGACCGCGTCGATGGTGGCGCTATCGGTGCTTTATTTGCGCTGGCGCCAGCCGGTCAATCTTGCCCTAATGCCGCTACTGACTCTGATTGCCTTGATAACCGCGGTTGCCATGCTATCGCCCTCTCAAGGCCGACAAGTCACCTCGTCGATGGGCATTGGTATGCACGTCGTGCTGTCACTGGGCGCCTTTGCGATCCTATTAATTGCCGGTGTCCAAGCAATTCTGCTGGGCTGGCAGAACCGCGCGCTGAAAACCCACCAGGTCCGGCTGCTGGGACTCTTGCCCCCCATTATTCGAATGGAGCGCATGCTGTTTGACCTCATTACCCTGGGCTTTATCACGCTGACCTTGGCGTTGGCCTCGGGCTGGTGGTTCGTCGACGACCTGTTCGCCCAGCACCTGGCGCACAAAACCCTGTTGAGCCTAATCGCCTGGGGTATTTTCGCGGGCTTGTTAACAGGGCGCAGGTTATACGGCTGGCGCGGCTTTACCGCGGCGGCCTGGGCGCTGTCGGGGATTGCCGTTTTGACGATCGGCACCCTGGGCACCAAGATCATTCTTGAAGTTATATTGGAACGCATTTAAATGTCAGAGCAAGACTGGTGGCTAGCCGGCAGCCTGGTCATCCTATTAATGATGAGCGCATTTTTCTCGAGCTCGGAAACCGGGATGATGTCGCTGAATCGCATGGCGCTCAAACACAATGCTCGCATTGGCAATAAGAGCGCGCGCCGCGTCAAAAAACTGCTGGACCGCCCAGACCGATTAATCGGCGTCATCTTAATCGGCAACAACTTTGTCAACATTTTGGCCTCGGCGATCGCCACGGTCTTGGCTACCCACCTGTTTGGCGAGGCCGGCATTGCCGCCGCGACACTGTCACTGACCCTGGTGGTGTTAATCTTTGCCGAGGTGACGCCGAAAACCCTGGCTGTCCTGCACCCCGAAAAAATTGCCTACCCGGCTAGCTGGGTGCTGACCCCTTTATTAAAGGTGTTGTACCCACTGGTGTGGCTGGTCAACCTAATCAGCAACTCGCTGCTGAACTGGCTTGGGGTTGACAGCAAAAGCGGCGGTGAACAAAGCCTGTCCCGAGACGAGTTAAAAACGGTTGTCTGGGAAAGCGGGCATGGAATTCCCAAGCGTCGAGCCATGGTGACGCGCATCTTGGATCTGGAGCAAGTCACCGTTAACGACATTCTGGTCAATCGAAACGAAGTGTTTGGACTGGACATGGCCGAACCCTTAGATGAAATTCTGGACGCCATTCGCTCATCGAATCACACCCGACTGCCGGTCTGGGACGGCGACCAAAACAACCTTCTTGGAATCCTGCACCTGAGGTCCATTAGTCGATTGCTATCGGCTTTGGGCGACAGCGCGCTGGATAAGTCCCGACTGATTGATTTGCTGGAAGAGCCGTACTTCATTCCCGAAAGCACTCCCCTGCATACCCAGCTGTTCAATTTCCAAAAACATCGCGAGCGCATGGCTTTGGTGGTCGATGAGTACGGAGATTTTGAGGGACTGTGTACGATTGATGACATCTTGGAAGAGATCGTCGGCGACTACACGACCGACCACGCCCAGAGCGCCAGCACCGACCTGCATCCCCAAGAGGACGGGTCATGGCTGATCGATGCCAGCACCTACATCCGCGACATCAACCGCGAGCTGAATTGGGATTTACCCACCGACGGCCCGAAAACGCTGAACGGCTTAATTGTCGAACAACTGGAGATGTTGCCGGACAATGCGGTCAGCCTGATGATCCCAGGGTATCGACTGGAAGTCCTAAGCATTCGCGACCGTCGAATCCGGACTGCGCGGATTTGGCGAATCAACGAAGCGCCCGAGGAACAAGAGTAGCTTGACGCGCCTTTGGTTAAGGCGTTAAACCTTTCCGTGGGCATACTGAACAAGGAAAAAACAGATGTTGCTACACCACATATACGGCCTATTCACTCATCCGTTGGACGAATGGCAGGACATCGAGCGCGAACGGGCTGACAACAAGGTCCTGTACCAGGGCTACGTCGCCATTCTTGCGTTAATTCCCGTTATCTGTGGTTACATCGGCACGGTCCACGTGGGCTGGCGAATCGCCGGCGGTGACCCGCATTACCTAACGCCCGAGTCCGGCATGATCTTGTGCGTGTTGTCCTACATTGCTCTGCTACTCAGTATTTTTGTACTCGGAAAACTGATTGATTGGATCGGTAAAACCTATGGAGCCGACGTTGACGCGAAGCATCCTCGTGGCATGTCCCTGGCCAGCTACGCCATGACCCCTCTGTTTTTGGCAGGCGCGGCGGCCATCTATCCGGACATCGCGATCAATATGTTGGTGGTTTTGGCCGCAATGGCCTACACGGTGTATCTGATCTACACCGGTGTGCCTGTGCTGATGCACATCACCGAAGAGCGCGGATTCCTGTTCGCAAGCTCCATTATCACCATGGTGCTGGTGACCCTGGTTGGCGTGCGGGTCGCCACGGTCATTATTTGGGTGGCGTTCTTTCCCCCCGTTTACGTTTCCTAGCCCTTTCGGCCAGTGGGCGTACCGCTGGTCGAATCCCCCCGCGCCGCGGATCAAGGCACCCTAGGTTTTGCTTACTGGAGACTGACGATGGATGCCCTCCCCGAATTTGATGAGCTGGTCACCCTGGCACAACAAGCCCCGGATGAATTTGATCGCTTGCGGCGCCGTTTTGTGACCGGGATGGTCGACAACGCAAGTCCGAGCGCCCAGCGCCGCCTGACTGGCCTGCAGTTTCAAATCGATATGGAACGCCGTCGATCGATCAGTCCGATGGCAGCCTGTGTTCGAGTCTCCCAGATGATGCATCACTCGTTATCTGAGCTAACCGCGCTCTTGCGCCAAGAATCCCAACAAGATTACTGTAAGCCTCACAGTTCGCAGACGAACGTTATTCCCCTCAGCAGGCTTAACCCAAAATGATGTATTGCAGTGTGTGTGGCGCGAAAACGGAGTTCCGGGTACCCGCGGATGACAACCGGCCACGCCATCTGTGCAATCAGTGCAACACCATTCACTACGAAAATCCGAAAATCATCTGTGGCTGTCTGGTGACGTACCAAGACAAAGTGCTGCTGTGCAAGCGTGCGATCGAACCCCGTTCTGGGCTATGGACGCTGCCTGCAGGCTTCATGGAAAACGGCGAGACTGCCGGAGAGGGAGCCCTGCGGGAAACCTACGAAGAGGCCTACGCTCGACCTCAACTGGGCGAGCTGTACGCGCTGACCAGCATTCCCTATATCAGCCAGGTCTATATGATTTTTCGGGCCGAGTTGGATGCACCTGAATTCGGACCCGGGCCCGAAAGCCTAGAGGTCGAGTTGTTCGCCGCCGACGAGATCCCCTGGGACCGTCTGGCCTTTCAGACCGTCACCCGCACACTAGAACACTGGATAGAAGATCAGAAAACCGGTCACTTCCCCTTGCACACGATCGATATTCAAGAGCGCATCCAAGCACGGGTCTAACACGCCCAGAACGTCTTTTCAGTCACACACCTGCGGTCATTCGCTCGCAACCGCTGTCCAAATTTTTACTGAACATTCTCGCAATTCCTCTCTTTGTCCAAGAAAAGTCTTGACGAGACGTTCGAATTCGTCCATTTTTCCTGAACAAGAGTTGGACAGAACGTTCAGCAAGATAAAAAACAGGGACAACACAACAGCTCACTACGGAGTACGAGAAATGTTGGTATTAACACGGAAAATTGGTGAAAAGGTCATGATTGGCGACGACGTCACGGTGACTGTATTAGGTATGTTTGGCAACCATGTTCGCTTAGGCATTACTGCACCCAAAAATGTTGGCGTTCACAGAGAAGAAATTTGGCAGCGGATCAAGCACGAAGAGACAGGCCAAGCACAGGCCGGCTGATCTAGATCCCGCAAGACTTTAAAGCCCCTCTCCGCAGGGGCTTTTTTATGCCTACAGGTACTAAGCCCACCCCGTCGTACATTGTGCGTCAGTTCACATAGTCCGGACACTCTGCTCAAATCATGGGGAGTGTGAAATGACCGAATTACTGGAACGCCAAGCCTCCGACCGCAGACACTTTGGACAAACGCGGATCCACGCAATGATGGAATCGCGCAACCAAACATTGCGCCTATACGCAGAATTGGCCACCCACCGACCGTATAACAAGACCCCGCAATTGCAGGACGAGCTGCATCGTTTTTGCCAAGCTTTAATTGACTACACGGCCAGTGCGCACTTTCAGC
>CALKMT010000099.1 GCA_938091715.1 uncultured Litorivicinus sp. | reverse complement strand
ACAGTCCCAGGCGGCACAGGGTCATCAAGGCCCAAAAGATCGACGTCACGGTGCCGGCCAGGGCGACCGGCGCGGCCCACCCCTCAGTCATCAGGGTGAAAGCCCAATTGCCGACGCTGGCCTCGACGGCCACATAAAATCCCGTGGCCAGGACGGCCATCCAGTCCAGACGGCCCAGGGCGACCGGGGTGCGGTCCTGAGTGGCGGGGCTGATCTCGCGCAGAGTGCGGACCGCCACAACGCCCAGCAGTCCGGGTATCACGCACCACAGCAGATTGATCTGCCATGCCAGCCCTTGGCTAACCAGGTAGGTCATGGTCATGGCCGACAGAGCAGCGCCGCCACCCCAGGCGCTGTGCACCACCATCAGGCGCCGACTCGACAGGGTCTTGCCGCCATAAGTGTTCAGATAGGTATGAACCGCGCCGTTGCCGTAGCCACGCAGCGCGGCAGCGGCCAGTAGCAAAATCCAACTGGGGGCCAGGGCGAGGGCGATCGCGCTGATGACGGTCAGCGTGCCGGCGCAGATTAGGCTGCGTTTGAGCCCCAGGCGTTGCATTAGCCAATTGGCCGACAAACTGCCCGCCATCGAGGCCACCAGATAGGCGGCCAACAAGATGCCTAAATCCCCAATGGAGCGGTCGAGCTGGTTTGCGATGGTTGGCCAGGCAACGCCCAACATGCCGTCAAACGCACCAACCGACAGAAATAAAGTGCCCAATACCACGGGCGTGGGGATTCGCATCACAGCTCCTTACCGAAGTCGCGATGCTAGGGGCTAAGTTAGGGCGACGCAAGCATTGCTGGGGTGGCCATTAAAGGCGATGCAGGCCCCATTGAATGCGTTGCCACAGGCGCTCGTGCAAGGCATAGGTAATCAATCCGGCACCGGCCAGTGCCAAGCTAAGACCCCCGGCGCTACCCCAGTTTCCGGTAAAGAAATAACCCACGATCAGCGAGACCAGCAATCCGAGAAGTTGCCAGGTCAAGGCCTTGGCCCAGGTGCGGCGCTTGGATTCCATGTCGTCTCCGTGATGAGTAGGTTAGGAGCGAAATTTAGGGCCAAAGCCGGGTGGTTTCCATCGGTATGTTTTCACCAAAAATCATCAAACGTGATAATTTATGGATGTATTTAGGAAAAAATCACATTGTCATGAAAAAACAAGAAAGAACGCTGGTCTTCCGTGAGCGATTACGCGAGGCCATGCTGCGAAACGGAGTCACGCAAACCGCCTTGTGTCAGCGGATCGGCATTGATCGCTCGACCTTGTCCAGCTTGATGACCTCCGATCAGCCCAGGACGCCCAACGCCCATTGGGTGGCGGCTGCTGCGCAGGCGTTGCAGGTGACCACGGATTGGCTCCTGGGGTTAGAGCAATCCCCGCAACCGGCCTCGATGATCCTGGGCGAGTCGTTGCAGGTTCGCTTGGCCGGCCGGGAGCCCTATCACCCGCAGTTGGATGAATGGCGCCGGGAGGCCGAGGGCAAGAAAGTCCGCTATGTGCCCCAGACCCTGCCGGACTTTATGAAAACCGAGACGGTCATTCGTTACGAGTACGCCGCCACCCCGATCGACATGGTGCGCTATCAAGAAGACAGCGAGAAAAACCTGACGTACCTGCGATCGCCGGACTCGGACATGGAAGTGTGTTGCCCGCGGCAGCGCTTTGATGACCTGCTCGAGGGGCGGGGCATCTGGGCCGGCTTGGCTGCGGAGGCCCGGTTAGAGCAAATACAGACCATGATCCAGCGCTATGACGAGCTGTATCCGAGGGTGAGGATCCAATTGTTCGACGAGCGGCTTTACTACTCGGCCCCGATTACCGTGTACGGCGCCCAGCGTGCGGTGTTGTTTCTGGGGGAAACCTATTTTTCATTCAGCACCCGCGAGCACATTGTGGCCTTGAGTCAGCAAGTGGATCGGCTGGTCCGTCAGGCCGAGATTCATAGCCACGAGTTTGGCGATTGGCTGTCCCGAGGGCTGGATTAGGCTCGCTTGGTGGCGTAGCCCGATCGCAGCAAACGATCCGCATCGGGCAACCATAAATGGTCGCTGGGCGTGCTCCAGGCGCGCAGGGAAAAGTCCGGGTCAACGCCTTGCCGTACGAACCGCTCGATCAGCGCACGGTTGATCGAGCCCGACGCAATCCGATTGCCCCCGGCGTCCAGCCGATAGGCCGCGTGAAACCCGAGCTGAGCATAGGGGCCCAGCGTGCGCTCTTGCCCGGACAGAAACAGCAGGGTGCAGGCGCTGAAGCATCGGCTGTTGGTATAGGTACTGAGGCCCAAGGCACGAAACTGATCGGCCATGGCGATGGCGGGGCTGACCTGTCCCCCCGGACTGGCCAAGCGAACCTGTCGGATGTTGGGATTTTCGGCCAGCGTTCGCCGGACCTGTTGCCACATGCCGATACTGACGGTGCCGTTTAACACCAAGTCGGTGCCCTGTACTCGGACTTGATAGTCCGCTGGATCCAGATTGATTTGTTCGACCTGTCGCAGGTCGGTCAACAAAAGCCCATCGCGCCAAACAAACTCGTACGGATTCAGTGCCAGCATCGCTAAGGCGGTCAGCGCTGCGGCCCATCGTTGACGGCCACGGGTCTGGCGCCACAACTCAAAGGCCATGAAAGCAATTAGGGCGACGGTGATCAGCAGGTAAGCAGCCAGTAGCAGGGACTTCAGGCCCAGCCCGGGGAACAGGTTAACCAGCGTGTAGGCCAACGGCCGAAACACGTACTGCCCCACGGCAAAGGGCAACGCCAGGTAGGCCAGGATTTTGATGAGCACCGCAAACATGGGGGATAGCCTACCTGTTTTTGTGATCCCTCGAGAGGGTGTACCGATGGCCGCGGCCACTTGCATGTTTTGAGAACCGGACCTAGGTTTAAGGAAGGAAAGTTACCCTTGCTTTTTTGATTGACCCCTCCTCTGTTGCCGGCTTGTCCGGCATTTTTTTGTCTTGCTTTTTGTCCCGTCCAAGAAGATCGTTATCTGAAATTGTATGTGCGACGGAGGTGAACATGCGTTGGTGGTGGTTTCCTGTGGTACTCAGCGGTTGTGCGGTTCAGACGCCGGTGATTGATCAGTTAGATGTTCAGCTTGAGCAGTTGATGGGGTCGCCGGTCGCGGCGGTATCGGCCAAGTTGGGAGAGCCTGCAGTCCAGGAGCCCAGCAAAGGGTTGACCCGCTACGGGTGGCGACAAGCGGACTTGGTCAAGCCCTGCGAGATCGAGCTGTGGGCGGACGACAAAGGCCTGATCCGCCAGGCGCGCTGGTCGGGCTATGACCGCTCGTGCAAGCCCTTGGTGTCGCGTTTAACCCCATGAGGGTCTGGTTGCTGTGCTGTCTGCTGTGGCCGGGTCTGGCCAGTGCGGTCAGCTTAGAGGCCTATCTGGCGGCGCCTGAAAACTACGGTCCGGTGCTGATGTTTCGCCATGCCCTGGCCCCGGGGGGTGGTGATCCCGGCAACTTTGATGTCAACGATTGTTCGACCCAACGGAATCTCAGCGATGCGGGTCGAGCGCAGGCGGTTCAGATTGGCGAGCAATTGCTCGGGGCGGGTTATCGGCCCCAGCGTGTCTTGACCAGCCCCTGGTGTCGTTGCCGAGAAACGGCGGAGCTGATCGGCTACCAGCCGGTGGTCGATGAGCTGGGCTTAGCCTCGTTTTTTAATGGGCATGTTGATCGCGGCGAGACTTTGGCGCGTTTAGAGCAGGTCATGGACGGTCTGGATCGGCAACCGGTCCTAATGGTGACGCATTTCGTGGTTATCAGCGCCATGACCGGGCGCGGCATCGGCAGTGGTGAGGGGGTGATCTATGACCCGGCTACGAATCAAAGCTGGCCGCTGGAGATGAACTAGGCGTCTTGAGTACCCGGCGGCACAGGATCGCGCCGACTAAAAAGAGCCCAATGCCGTATCCAATCCACAAGCCAATCACCCCTAGTGTGGTGTAAAAGCCCAATATCCAAGCGGCGGGCACCCCGATAAATCCGTAGCACAGCAGGGTGACCAGAACGGGATATCGAGTGTCGCCCATGCCGCGCAGCCCGCCCAAGGCGGCGCTTTGAATGCCGTCGCCGATTTGCATGGCCGCAAAGGCAATCAAAAGGCCGGTGGCCAGGGCAATCACGCTGTCAGACGGGCCGAACAGATGGGCCAGTGTTGAGGCGCTCAGGCTAAGCAGCACGGCACAAACGCACATCCATCCCGCGCTTAACACCACCGCGTGCAAGGTCAATGAGCGTGCTTGATCCGGATCCCCGCGCCCCATGGCTTGGCCGGCCAGAATCGAAATGGCAATCGAGACACCCAGCGGCACCATGTACATAACCGTGCCGATCGCGTTGGCGATCTGATTGGCTGCGATCGCCGCTGCGCCGAACAAGCCCACCATCAGCCCAACGGCGACAAAGGCCAGGGCTTCGCCTGCGAATCCCACCGACACCGGAATGCTTTCTTTGATCATGGCCAAAATGTCTGCGCCGGTGGTGCCGCCGGGATAGGCCAGACGGCGACGTAACAGATACAGAGTGACTGCGATTCCAATGTAATAGCTCAGGTGCGTGGCGATCGCCGCGCCCACCAGCCCCATGCCCTCAAAGCGCCCGATGCCATGAATAAATAAATAGTTCAGGGGAATGTTAGAAAGTAGCGTAATCACGCCGATGCCCAGGCCCAGCCAGGCTTGATCAATCGCGTCAAAGAAGCCTTTGGCGGTGTAGAAAATCATAAAGGGGATCAAGGACAGGGCGATGCCCAGGTAGTAGGGCAGGCTGATGCCGACGACCTCGGCGGGTTGCCCCAGCCAGGGCAAGGCCAGAAAGCCGATGCCCATGATCAAAGCGCCAGCCGTTCCCACCCAGAGCCCCATCAGACACCCGATGTTCAGGGCGCGATTCAGGGCCGGGTCGTCGCCTGCGCCCTGGGCCGAGGCCATCCGAACATTGGCAATGGAAATAAAGCCGTACAGCGTCGAGTAAAACAGCATCACGACAGTTGCCGTTAATCCTGCGGCGGCCAGTTCAAGCTCGCCCAAGGGCGCAATCATCGCGGTGTCCACCAGGGCAATCAGGACCGACGACGCCATGCTGAGCGCGATGGGCAGCGATAGCTGGGTAATGGCCGAGAACGAGGCTCGGTTGAACTTCAGGTCAAACATTGCGGGTTACGCGCCATGGCCGGTTTTTTCAATTTCTGCACTATACGGCGTTGTTTCATTAAAGGGGTGATGGGGGGCTGTCCACAGGGGCTAGCCTGGAAATATAGATTTCAGTCGTTGTGTTAATAGGCACTGGAATTTTGATCAAAAAGAGCTTGCGCCAGTCTTGGATTATCCCTAATATTCGCGCCCACAACGACGCGCTCGTAGCTCAGCTGGATAGAGTACCTGGCTACGAACCAGGCGGTCGGAGGTTCGAATCCTCCCGAGCGCGCCATAGATTCTGTGCAGATGCCTCTGCAGCCCTTGTCAGTCCTATGTTTTAGCTACACAGCCTTCTTAGGCTGTAGACAGGACTGTAGACAATTATGTACCAAGTGAACTCTTCACTACGGTGCACGTACGTCAGGAATGGCGTTTATTACCTCAGCCGATTTATCCCTAAAGACCTCCAGAAACACCATCGGTCGGACAGACTAGTTCAGAGCTTACGTACAAGTTCCCCGCCAAAGGCAAAGCAAGCGGCTTCATTACTCGCATCTCGCTTGGATTAGTACTGGCTAGACCTCCGATTGCGCAACAGTTCACCTTTGTTTCAAAGCAAGTTCATGGAATCACCTATAAAGGTTCTTAGCAGTGGGCGTTTGATGTCTGAAGCGAAACAACTTTATTTGGATTTGAAAGCATCAGGTCGCTCTAAAGTGTTCTTACAGGCCACTGAGCGAACGGTCTCCTACTTAATTCAATGCCATGGTGATAGGCCGATAGACGGCTATGTGGGCAGTGATGCGTCTACATTCGCCAATCAACAACGAATACAAACAGTGCCAGTGCCGCATTAAATAAATGGCTGAAGTCATTGAGTCATCAGCAATTGGTGATACATCGGTTACGACATGGTATGCGTGACCGCTTAAGAG
>CALKMT010000098.1 GCA_938091715.1 uncultured Litorivicinus sp. | reverse complement strand
GCCGTAGGTCGGCACCAGCCAATGCTCGACGGCTTGGCGGGATCGTAGGGCCAGGTTTTGTGCGCTTTGATCCAGACCAACAAACTGACCGTAGGCCTTTAGGACCCGCAGATGACGCTGCTGTGCTGCATTAGACAGCACCGACAGCACCTGCGACTGGTACTTGGCCATCATTTGCGACAGCGCTGGCTGGTCGTCAGCGAGGTCAAACAAATCGCCTTCATCACGCGACTGACGGACGACCTGCACGTTTTGGTCAAACTCCGCCAACCGCGCAGGCAACCGCCGCTCGGCTTCGCCCAGCTCGGCAGTGCCCAGCGACTTACGGAAAAACGTCCCTAACTCGTCTTTAACATCGACCGGGTACTTCCTTTGGATCCACCAAAGTTTCCCCCGCTTTAACAGATAGTTAGCCATCGAATCTCAACTTGTGATACCAATAGCGTATCACACTCAATTAGCAGGCTAGGTTGAAGTTACGCACGGCATTATTTCTGACTGCTTTCGCCAGCCCTTGGTGCCTGGGGGATGGTTGGGTGGTGTTGGATGTCCGCCACGCGGACTACGGCGATCGGCTGCGGCTGGTCCTGGATCTGGACCGAAATCAAGCGGTTACCAGCACCCTGGAATATCAATCACTCGGCTTGGCCTTTCCGAAAGAGTTGCGGCGGGTGACCTGCACCCAGGGATTACCGCCCTCGATTGACCTAAGCTGGGACGCCGACAGCATCCAGTTGAATTGGCAAGGCCAGTGGTGGGGGGAAAGTTTCCAGTTATCGAATCCACCACGACAGGTGGTCGATTTACATCGCCGGGTGGGCGATGAAAAGGTCAAACCCGCGCCACAACCCAGGATGTTAGCGAACCACTGCCAGCACTAGCGGTTGTGGCGTAGTATCCGGCCTTTCTCGCGGTTCCAGTCTCGTTCTTTTTCGGTGTCGCGCTTGTCGTGTTGCTTTTTACCCGTCGCTAGGGCGACTTCGACTTTGATGTTCTTGCCCTTCCAGTACATCGACGTGGCCACACAGGCCCGGCCTTTGTTGCCCAGCGCAGCATGAATCCTGCCCAGTTCCTTACGGTGCAACAGCAGCTTGCGCGTCCGTTCTGGGTCCGCCACGACATGGGTCGAAGCGGTCGTCAGGGGTTGGATGTGGGCGTTTAGCAAGAAGGCTTCGCCGTCGCGCATAATGACGTAAGTGTCGGTCAGCTGGACCTTACCGGCACGCGCACTTTTGACTTCCCAGCCCTGCAGAACCAAACCGGCTTCAAACTTTTCGTCCAGGTGATATTCGAACGAAGCCCGCTTATTCCGAGCAATCGCGGGCATTCCGCCCTTTTGAGATTTTTTCGACATTCGGCCGTGAGGATACTCCGAAAGCGCCGAAATACAACAAGTTAGGGTACACTGGCGCCATGAAGACAATTGCCAAAACGGCGCTGGTTTTCCACAGCGCTGAACAAATGTTCGACCTGGTGGATCAGGTCGAAAACTACCCCGATTTCCTCCCCTGGTGCGCCAACTCCCGCGTCCTCGAGCACACGGATTCGCACATGGTCGCCGAGCTGGTATTAGCCAAAGGCCGCTTGCGCCATGCCTTTACCACGCGCAATGAGCGCAGTCGCCCTGAGTTCATTCGGCTGGCCCTGGTTGAAGGACCGTTCAAACACTTTCATGGTGAATGGTCCTTTCAAGCCAAAGGCGAGCAGGCCTGTCACGTCTCGCTGGATTTGTCCTTTGACATGGGCGGCAAGCTGACCGCCATGGCCCTAGGCCCGGTCTTTACCCAGGTGGCCAACACCATGGTGCAGGCATTTTGCGACCGCGCAGACGAGGTGTACGGCGCTTGATCACCATCGAGGTCGCCTACGCCACCCCGGCGCGACAGTTAATCCTGACCCTCGAGGTACCCGAGGGCACCACACTGGATCAAGCCGTCCGACAATCCGGCATCGTAGAGCACTTCCCCGAGATCGATCTGGAGGACTACAAGGCCGGGATCTGGTCCAAGTTGGAAAAAAAGCCCAGCGAGCGGGCGCTGAACGACGGGGACCGTATTGAAATCTACCGCCCCCTGATCATTGACCCCAAGGAAGCCCGGCGTAACCGAGCCGAGAAGAACAACCCGTGACCCGGGCCCAGGCCCAATGGTTGTTGTTGAGCGTCTCGTTATTGGCCGCCTTGGGCTGGCCAGTGACCAAAATTGGCATTCAGTACTTCGAACCCATGACCTTTATGGGGCTACGTTTCTTGGCGGTTGGCGTGCTGTTACTGCCCTGGGCGCTACCCGGATTCGCCTGGCCCGCGTTTCGCGACAGCTGCATCATCGGGCTGACCATGATTGCCTCGACTACGCTGTGGGTTATTGCCGTGGATTCCGCCGAGGATCTGGGGTTGGCCGGCTTTGTCATCGCGATGGGCATGGTGCTATCGCCGCTGTACAGCCACTTTTTGTACGGCGAGCGAGTCGATCGACGCTTTTGGATCCGATTAGCGATCACCGCCGCAGGCGGCCTGCTGATGGTCAGCGAGTTCAAGCTGGACAATTTCCTATTATTTGTTGGCGCGGCCGCCTTGTTTGGCTGGCAGATCACGCTGATCAGTCACCAGGGCAAAAGCCACAACACGGTGACCGTGGGCTTTGGCCAAATGGTTACCATTGGGGTTGGCTTGTTGGCACTGGGAATAGTGTTCGAGGATCCGAGCCATCTGAGGGACGTGTCGGTCGAGGGTTGGCAGTGGTTAATCTTTGCTGGAATCGGACTGACCGCCGCGCGCTTCCTGCTTCAAATCAAAGCCCAGCGGCACGTGTCACACCAGGATGCGTCATTCCTGCTCAATCTGGAATCGGTATTCGTGTTGGCGGTGACCTGGTGGTGGTTTGACGAGCAACACGGCCTGTGGGCGCTCGTTGGTGCCGCCTTTGTTTTTGCCGGTGCAGCCTGGCCGATGCGGGCGCGTCAAATAACGCCCACAAAAAAGCCCGCATAAGGCGGGCTTTTCCGTTATCGATTCCGGATTTACTCGGCTTCGATGTCTTTCATTGACAGCTTGATGCGGCCACGGGCGTCGACGTCCAGAACCTTGACCTTGATGGTCTGGCCTTCTTCCAGATAGTCGGTGACTTTCTCGACCCGCTCTTCGCTGATTTGGCTGATGTGAACCAGTCCGTCCTTGCCGGGCAGGATGGTCACAAAGGCACCAAAGTCGACGATGCGCGCGACTTTGCCTTCGTAGATGGTACCGACTTCGGCTTCGGCCGTGATCGCCAGGATCATTTCCTTGGCCTTGTCTGCACTCTCCTGCGAGGCCGCATAAATGCGTACCGTGCCGTCGTCGTCCAGATCAATCGAGGCGCCTGACTTTTCAGTCAAATCGCGAATGACCGCGCCGCCTTTACCGATCACATCACGGATCTTGTCGGGATCAATCTTCATGGTGCTCATACGAGGTGCGGTGGCCGCCAACTCGTCACGAGACTCGCTGATCACCTTGTTCATCTCTTGCAAGATGTGCAGGCGCGCGTCCATGGCCTGTTCCAAGGCCTTTTCCATGATCTCTTCGTTGATGCCTTCGATCTTGATGTCCATCTGCAATGCAGTAACACCCTCGGCAGTACCGGCCACTTTAAAGTCCATGTCACCCAGGTGATCTTCGTCACCCAGAATGTCAGTCAGAACCGCAAAACGATCGCCGTCCTTGACCAGACCCATAGCAATACCGGCCACCGGTGCACGCAAGGGCACACCCGCGTCCATCAAGGCCAGTGATGAACCACACACCGATGCCATGGACGAAGAACCGTTAGATTCGGTGATCTCGCTGACCAAACGCAGGGCGTAGGGGAAGTCTTCTTCCTTGGGCAGAACGGCTTGAATACCGCGACGTGCCAGACGGCCATGGCCAATCTCGCGACGCTTGGGGCCACCCATGAATCCAGCTTCACCGACCGAGAAGGGAGGGAAGTTGTAGTGCAGCATGAAACGATCGGTGTAGGTACCCGACAGCGAATCAATCATCTGCGAATCTTTTAGCGTGCCCAAGGTCGCCGCCACGATCGCCTGGGTTTCACCCCGAGTGAACAAGGCCGAGCCGTGGGTCTGATCCAACACGCCCACTTCAACCTGAATCGGACGAACCGTGTTGTGGTCACGGCCATCGATACGAGGCTCGCCATTCAATACCGCTTCACGGACTGCAGTTTTTTCCAGCTTGGCAATGCCAGAGCCGATAGCGTCTGCGTTGTAGTCGTCATTGACCAACTCGGAGACCGCTGCCGCACGGATCTTGCCCAGTGCTGCGTAGCGCTCCATCTTGTCGGTGATGCGATACGCCGCCGCCACTTGATCTGCAAAGGGTGCGACCAAGGCCGACAACGACTTGTCTTCTTCAGGCGCTGTCCAATCAAAGGTCTTCTGCTCGGCTTCTGCCGCGAATGCCTTGATCACCTCAATGGTTTCTTGCATTTCTTCGTGGGCAAACAACACTGCGCCCAGCATCTGGTCTTCGGTCAGCTCTTCGGCTTCGGACTCGACCATCAATACGGCGTCAGCGGTACCGGCTACGACCATTTCCAAGCGGCTGGTTTCCAGCTGCGCCTTGGAGGGGTTCAACAGATACTCGCCATTGTCGCTAAAGCCAACTTTGGCAGCGCCGATGGGGCCATTAAACGGAATACCCGAGACGGCCAAGGCGGCTGACTGGCCGATCATGGCTGCGGTGTCGGCATCGCGACCCGGCTCCAGGCTCATCACGGTCAGGATGACCTGAACTTCGTTCATGAAGCCCTTGGGGAACAGCGGACGGATCGGACGGTCGCACAGACGCGAGATCAACGTTTCGTGTTCAGTGGGGCGGCCTTCACGCTTGAAGAATCCACCAGGAATACGGCCTGCGGCGTAGGTCTTCTCTTGGTAGTGCACGGACAAAGGGAAGAAGTCTTGACCGGGTTTCATGCCTTTGGCGGCAACCACAGTGGCCAGCAGTTGAGTTTTGCCCATGGTGACCATAACGGCACCCGAGGCTTGGCGAGCGATGCGCCCGGTTTCGAGCGTGACGGTCTGGCCGCCGAACTCAAAGGATTTTTTTACAATATTCAATTTTCCATTCCTTACTGACGAAAATGGCCCGCACATGCGGGCCATTTTTTTTGAGCGATTAGCGGCGTAGGCCAAGCTCTTTAATCAGGGCTGAGTAGCGATCAACGCTCTTGCCCTTGAGGTAGTCCAGCAGCTTACGACGCTGGTTAACCATGCGGATCAAACCGCGACGACTGTGGTGGTCATGGATGTTGCTTTTGAAGTGACCCTGCAGGGCTTCGATGTTCGCAGTCAACAATGCGACCTGAACTTCGGGTGAACCTGTGTCGTTTTCACCGCGACCAAATTTGTCGGCGATTGCGGCTTTCTGTTCGGCTGTTAGTGCCATGGCTAATTTCCTCCTATGGAATATGCCTAAAGGGCGTTATTGCCCCGGAGACCGCGCATATCTGCAGCCTCCTTATATGAGTCGTTATTGACTCGGGTTTACCAGCAAACGAGTCGGACCCACTCGTCCGTCGTCTGCCATCGCACCCAATGCCACCAAGTGGCCCTGGGCGTCGACCAATGCCAAATCCCCTGAAGTCGGCGCGCCGGGAACAATCAGCGATTGTCCTTGGACAATCCAGCTCACTTCCTCGGCGGTCAGCTCGAAGCGCGGCAGATGATCAGCCAGCGATTCAATGGGGCCGCACAGGCTGTCCATGTCCTCGAACGCTCGTTCATCGCGCAACGCATTCAGGTGATCCAACGTCACCATGCGGCTGGCATCAAAGCCCGCCACATCGGTGCGGCGCAATTCAACCACATGTGCGCCACAATCTAAAGCCTGACCAATGTCCTCGACCAAGGTCCGAACATAGGTGCCCTTGGAGCAGTGCACCTTGAGCGATATCCACTCGTCGCCGCGGTCGATCACGCTGAGTTCGAAAATGGTGATCGGGCGGGCTTCACGCTCCACCTCAATGCCCTCTCGAGCCAACTCGTACAGTTTTTTGCCGTCTTTCTTTAGGGCCGAGAACATGCTCGGCACTTGCTCACCCTGACCCCGGAATGACTGCAACAGGGTCTCAAGGTCCGAATCTGTGATGCTGGGCACGGGTTTGGTTTCCAGTACCTCGCCATCACTGTCGCCCGTGTTGGTAGTCACGCCCAACTTGGCCACGGTGGTATAGACCTTGTCGGCCTCTAACAACAGGCGAGACAGCTTGGTGCCCTCACCAAACAAAATTGGCAACATGCCGGTGGCCAGGGGATCTAACGAGCCTGTATGGCCAGCTTTGTCCGCGTTGTATAAACGCTTGACGGTTTGTAACGCGGCATTCGATGTAATGCCCTGGGGTTTATCCAGCAGCAATACGCCATCGAACCGACGTCCACGCGGCTTCCTACGACGTCCCATGTCTTATTCCTCTGACGAGCTGTCTGACGCCCGAGCCTTGTTGATCAGCTCGCGCATATGCGCACCCTTTTCCTGGGTTAGGTCAGAATAAAAACGCAGCTCTGGAACCCGGCGCACGTGCAAACGGCGGCCAAGTTCGGTACGAAAATAGCCCTTTTGGGCCTCGATGCGCTCCATCACGGTATCCAAGGCATCATCACCACCGCCGAGTACCGAGATATGCACATCGGCATATCCCATGTCCCGAGTAAGCGTGACGCCACTGACGGTGACCAGACCGGGCAAGGTTTCACGGGAGTGAAACTGAAGCAGCTCGGCGATTTCCCGCTGAATCTGCTCGCCCAGTCGATCGGCGCGTTTGAACTCGCGGGCCACTTACAGTGTCCGCGCGATTTCTTTGGTGTCGAAGACTTCGATCTTGTCACCCGGTTTGACGTCGTTGTAGGCCTTAACCGCGATACCACATTCCATGTTGTTGCGGACCTCTTGGACGTCGTCTTTGAAGCGACGCAACGATTCCAACTCGCCTTCGTAGATCACGATGTTGTCACGCAGGACGCGGATACGTTTCTGGCGATAAACCGTGCCCTCGACCACCATACAACCGGCGACCTGGCCAAACTTGGGTGAATTAAACACATCACGAACCTCGGCCACACCCACGATTTCCTCGCGCAATTCCGGCGCCAACATGCCGGACATTGCCGCCTTGATGTCGTCGATAATGTCGTAGATCACGCTGTAGTAACGCAGGTCAATGTTGTCCCGTTCAATGATCTTGCGCGACGCACTGTCCGCACGAACGTTAAAGCCCAAAATGACCGCGTTGGCTGACAAGGCCAGGTTGGCATCCGACCCGGTGATTCCACCGACGCCAGAGCTGATCACGTTGACCTTGACCTCTTCGGTCGACAACTTTTGTATCTGTGAGGACAGGGCTTCCAAGGTGCCGCGCACGTCGGTTTTCAGAACAATGTTCAAGACCTGAACTTCGTCAGCGCCCATGTTGGCGAACATTTGATCCAGCTTGGCCGCCTGTTGACGACGTTGCTCTTGTTCCTTGGCCTTGTTGCGACGGAACTCCGCCACTTCACGGGCTTTACGCTCGCTTTCCACGACCTGGAAGTTGTCACCGGCATCCGGCGTACCCGCCAGACCCAAGACTTCGACTGGAATAGAAGGCCCTGCGGTCGGCACCTGGGTGCCGTTCTCGTCGATCAAGGTACGCACCTTGCCGACCTGATCGCCGGCCAAGACGACGTCGCCCTTTTTCAGGGTTCCGTTCTGGACCAAGACCGTGGCAACCGGGCCGCGGCCCTTGTCCAAACGTGACTCGACCACGGTGCCCGTTGCTGGGCCGTCCGCTACCGCTGTCAGCTCAAGCACTTCTGCTTGCAACAGGACCGCTTCGAGTAGTTCTTCGATGCCCATACCCGTGATGGCTGATACCGGCACGAACTGAACGTCGCCGCCCCAGTCTTCCGGAATCACATCGCGCTGGGCCAACTCGTTCTTGACCCGATCGGGATCGGCTTGCTCTTTGTCCATCTTGTTGACGGCTACCACCAAGGGAACGCCGCCGGCACGAGCGTGCTGGACCGCTTCCTCGGTTTGCGGCATGACGCCGTCGTCGGCTGCCACCACCAAGATCACGATGTCGGTGACCTCGGCGCCGCGGGCACGCATGGCCGTAAAGGCAGCGTGGCCGGGGGTGTCAATAAAGGTCACCATGCCGTTGGGCGTCGTCACGTGGTAAGCACCAATGTGCTGGGTAATACCGCCTGCTTCGCCTGCGGTCACGCGGGTTTCCCGGATACGGTCCAACAACGAGGTCTTGCCGTGGTCAACGTGACCCATCACGGTCACCACTGGCGCACGCATCGCAGACTTTTCTTCGTCGTATTGGACTTCGCCAATCACCGCCTCTTCTAAGATGTTCTCGGCAACGCGCTTGGACTTGTGGCCCATCTCTTCGATCAGGATTTCAGCGGTGTCCTCGTCGATCGCTTGGTTGATGGTCGCCATGGTACCCATCTTCATCAAAGTCTTGATGACTTCACCGGACTTGACGGCCATTTGCTGAGCGATTTCACCTGGCGTGATCGGACCGGACATGATGACCTCGCGCACGATCGGTGCGGTGGGCGCTTGGAACTGGTTTGACTGTTGCAACTCGGCCACCGCCTCGCCGCCACGCAATTTCTTGCCCTTGGGCTTGCGATCGTCACGCTGATTGCGTCCACCGCCGCGCTTCTTGCCGAATCGGTCGCCAGCGCCTGCTTTGGGCTTGTCCGCACCCCGTCCACGGCGGTCGGCACGACCACTGTCCGGAGCTGGAGCTGCGGCCACCGGGGCTGCTTTGGCCTGGGCATCGGCAATCGCTTGCGCTTCGGCCGCCGCTTTGGCGCGCACTTCGTCGTCGGCGCGCTTCTTCTTGCGCATCTCGCTTTCTAGGGCGTCCGCCTCACGTTTTTCACGGCTGGCACGACGTGCTGCCGCTAGGCGATCCAAATCGTCCATCGGGATTTCGGTGCGCTTTAACTGCACTCGCGGCTTCTCGGGGGCCGCTGCGGGCTCGGGTACTTTCTCGGCTACGGGCTCAGGCGCCGGGGCTGCTGCAGGCTCTGGGGCTTTTTCGACCTCAGGCTCAGGGGCTTTCTCGACGATAGGCTCGGGGGCCTTTTCAACGACGGGCTCCGGTGCCGCTTCGACCGGCTTAGGAGCCTCGACTTCGGGCTCGGCCACTGCGTCACGACGCACGTAGGTGCGTTTCTTGCGCACCTCGACGGCAACTGTCTTGCCGCCGCGACCGCCACCCATTTTCAGGGTCGTGTTGGTCTTGCGTTTCAGGGTGACGCGTGAAGGCTCGGCCTCGGCTGACTGGCCGTGGGCTTTCTTTAGGTGAGCCAGCAGGGTCGCTTTTTCGCTATCGGTAACGCTGTCACCTGCCGCTTTCTGCGCCAGGCCTGCGTCTGTCATTTGCTTTAGCAGCTTGTCGGTGGGTGTTCCCACCAATTCAGCCAGCTGTGCAACAGTAGTATCCGCCAAAATGTTCTCCTAACTTACTCAGCGAACCAGGGCTCGCGCGCTTTCATAATCAGCGCAGCCGCTCGCTCTTCATCCATGCCTTCCACGACCAGCAATTCGTCAACGGCTTGCTCGGCCAGGTCTTCCATGGTTCGAATGTCAATTTCCGCCAACTTAAATGCGGTGGCACGATCCATGCCTTCCATCGTCAGCAAATCCTCTGCGGGCTCACGGCCTTCCAGACGCTCCTCACGGGCCAGCTCTAGGTTGACCATGGCGTCTTTGGCTCGCTCGCGCAGGGCATCCACCAGGTCGGGCTCGAAGCCTTCGACCTCAAGCATTTCTTCCCGTGGCACGTAGACGATCTCTTCTAGGGTGGTGAAGCCCTCTTCGACCAGAGCCAAGGCCAGGTCTTCATCGATGTCCAACTGTTCGACAAAGCGCGCCACAAAGGCCTCGGCTTCGGCTTCACGACGCGTTTCGGCGTCTTCCAGGGTCATGATGTTGATGTTCCAGCCGGTCAGATCCGACGCCAGGCGAACGTTTTGACCGCCACGGCCAATGGCCTGGGCCAGGTTATCCTCGGCCACCGCCACGTCCATGGTGTCGGTTTCTTCGTCCACCACGATCGAGGCAACCTCGGCCGGGCTGAGCGCATTAATGACAAGCTGCGCGGCGTTGTCGTCCCACAACACGATGTCAACACGCTCGTTGTTCAACTCGTTGGACACCGCCTGCACTCGGCTGCCACGCATACCCACGCAAGCGCCGACCGGATCGATACGACCGTCGTTGGTCTTGACGGCAATCTTGGCGCGGCTGCCTGGATCTCGGGCGGCGCCACGGATCTCGATGACTTCTTCGCTGATCTCGGGCACTTCCAAACGGAACAGCTCGATGATCATTTGCGGATCGGTTCGTGACAGCAACAACTGCGGACCGCGGCCCTCGGGACGGACCTCGACCAACAGCGCGCGAATCCGGTCGTTGATGCGAAAGATTTCACGGCCGACCAGGTTCTCGCGGGGCAGTAAGCCCTCGGCGTTGTTGCCCAAATCAACAATGATATTGTCGCGGGTGGTTTTCTTGACCGTGCCGTTGATCAGGGTGCCGACACGATTTTCGTATTCAGCCACGACCTTCTCGCGCTCGGCCTCGCGGACCTTTTGCACGATCACTTGCTTGGCGGCTTGGGCCTCGATACGTCCAAAGCCGGTATTTTCGACCTGCTCGCGATGGACGTCGCCGATCTGCAGCTCCGGATTGATCTCGGCCGCTTCTTCGGTGGTCAACTCGCTGCCCAGGATGGCCATCTCGTCATCCGGACGGACCAACCAGGTGCGGAAGGTGTCATAGTCACCGGTCTCGCGATCGATCACGACTTCGATCTCGGGCTCTTCGTCTTCGTAGCGCTTTTTTGTGGCGCTGGCCAAGGCCTGCTCCATCGCTTCAAATACGATTGATTTCTCAATGCCTTTTTCGTTCGCGAATAGCTCAACGACGGCGAGTAGTTCTTTACCTTGCATCCTGATTATCCTTTCGGGGGCACAACGCGCCCTTGCTCAATTGCCTCAAACGGCAACACAAATTCTTCCTGGTCAACACGAATGACCACCTCGTCACCCTCGATGGCAACGATGGGTCCTTTGAAATTGCGGCGCCCTTCAAAGGGATAGCGCAACTTGATCTTGGCTTCTTGGCCGAGCACTGACTGGTAGTGCTTTAGGCTGTACAGCGGACGGTCCCAACCGGGTGAGGACACCTCGAGTTGGTAGGCCTCGGCGATGGGATCTTCGACGTCCAACACCCCGCTGACTTGCCGGCTAACGTCAGCGCAATGATCGACGTTAACGCCGTCCTCGCGCTCGATGTAGATCACCAGCTTTAAATCCTTGCCAGATCCCATTAATTCCACACCCCACAATTCAACGTCGAGGGCCTCGACGCCGGGGCGGATCAGATCTGCTATTTGTAAGGCCTTGCCTTGCATACTCACCTGTTACAAAAAAGGGCCAAAAACGGCCCAAACAAAAAAGGCCCCTGTAACGGGGCCTGTTTCTTGCAATGGGGTCAACCGTCTTTCAGGGACACCATGACCACACCCGTTGATGCAGGTCATCTCCATTTGCTGGTGCGCATACTAGTCTCCGGGGTACCATAAATCAACACACTCACAAGGAAATTCTAATGTCTGACAAAAACTTGGACGCCATCCAAGCCGCCACCTTTCGTCATCTGGTCGCGCACCTGCAAGAACGCACCGATGTGCAAAACATTGACCTGATGAACCTGGCTGGGTTTTGCCGTAATTGTCTGAGCAAATGGATGCGCGCCGAGGCGGAAAAACAAGGCGTCGAGATCAGCGATCCAGACGCCCGGGAAGCGGTCTATGGCATGCCCTATGAAGAGTGGAAAGCCAAGTACCAGAAGTAACTAGTCCGCGGCCGGCGTCACGCGGGATGTCCGGCCGCTGCCAATCAGCCGAATCCGTTGCCCTGGGGTGAATTCGTCCAGGCTTGCGACCTCTTGGACCACCGACAAGACACGACCGCTGTCCAGGGTCAGCACCATTTCAAGCCCCTGAGCCTGAGTCAGGGCCTCTTCGGTTTTGTTGCCGATCACGGCGCCTGCGGCACCGACCAAGACCGAGCCAATCCGCGATTCACGACTGCCCGAGCTAACGCCGGATCCGGCGATCGCGCCGATGGCACCGCCAGCGGCCGCACCGGCACCGCTTTGGGTACCCTCGATGATGACCGGGCGCACTTCGTCGATACGACCGTATTCGACCGTTTGGGTTTGCCGTGCTTCGTCGCGGCTGTAGACGTCACCGGACAAACTGGTGGCGCACCCGGACACGAATAGGGCCATCATCACAATCACTGCTTTCATGGGTCTGCTTCCCGTTTTGCTTTCGATATACTGTGACTATACCCGCCCAACACCGAGCGACGAATGAACCTAGATCCACATTTGGCAAAAATTCCCGATTTCCCCAAGCCGGGCATCACGTTTTATGACATCAGCCCCGTCCTGGAAGACCCGGATACGCTGCAACAAACGGTTGCGGCCCTGGCCCATGCTGCTGCCGAATACCAGCCCGATGTGATTGTTGGCTTGGATGCTCGAGGCTTTTTGTTTTGCGTGCCAGTGGCGATGCAGCTTGGCCTGGGCACTGTCATGGTGCGCAAAGCAGGCAAACTGCCCGGCGAAGTGATCGAGCAATCTTATGCATTGGAATATGGCGAGGCCACGCTGGCTATTCAGACCGCCCGTTCATTAAAAGGCAAGCGGGTGGTGATTGTTGATGATCTGCTGGCCACCGGGGGTACCGTGGCGGCAGCCCAGTCGTTACTGACCACCGTGGGTGCGCAAGTGGTCGCCAGTCTGTTTCTGATTGAATTGGCGGGCCTGAATGGCCGCGCCCGGTTGTCTGTGGATGTGCAGGCTTTGCAGACCTACGAGTTTTGATCCACGGCCTGTTCTAGCTGACGAATCAGCCACCAGCCCCACGCCACCAAGCCAAGAAGCAAAACCAGGGTAATCAGTCCATACCCCTGCTCGATCGCGCTCTGAATCGAGGCACCAAACACATACCCCAGGCCCACCATGACATTGGTCCAGGTCAGGGCCGAGGCAAAGTTAAGTACGGAAAACTGCGACCAGGGCATTTGCGTCAGCCCCACTGGCAGTGCGCCGATGGTGCGCATGCCCTTGGGATAGCGGTACAAAAACAGATACCAAACCCCGTAATGCTCGAGCAACAAGCGGCAGCGACGGATCCATTTCTGAATCTGCGGTCGCCCCTCGGCCCAACCGTCGCCATAGCGTCGGCCCAACCAAAAGCGCCCCTCGTCGCCCAATACACCGCCGGCCAACACCACCGCCACCACCCAGCCCAAGTCCAAGGCTTGTTGTTGCGCGGCAAAGCCTGCAAACAGCGGCAAGGTACCGCTCTTTAACAGGCAATAGGCAAACAGCCCCAGATAGACCCAACCGCCGTGTTGCTGAATCAGGCCCAGTAGGTAGTCCATGACGTCCTTATTGAGTCACGATTTCCGGCCCCATGATGGCGGTCGGCAGCGCGGTCGAGATCCACGGCACGTAGGTGACCAAGATTAGGAACACAAACAGCACCCCAACAAAGGGCGCTGCGGCCTTGACCACTCGGGCCAGAGACATGCCGGTGATCCCACTGGTCACGAACAAATTCAATCCAATGGGCGGCGTGATCATGCCAATTTCCATGTTGACCACCATAATAATGCCCAAGTGAATGGGGTCGATCCCCAATTCCATCGCGATCGGGAACACCACGGGGGCAACGATCAACAAGAGCCCCGAGGGCTCCATGAACTGCCCGCCAATCAACAGGATCACGTTCAACAGAATCAGGAAGGTGAACCAGTTAAACCCAACCGATAGCATCCACTCGGTGATCAGCTGCGGAATCCGCTCGGCCGACAGGGTATGAGCGAACAGCAAGGCATTGGCAATGATGAACATCAGCATGACCGTGGTGCGGGTCGCTTCCATGGTCACATTGCGCGACTCGTTGCCCATCAACGCGGGGAAGAACATACGGCCCATGGTGGCCAGGTTACGCACCAGAATCGGCAAGCCCGCCGCCAAGTATTTAGGCAACGCGGCCACGCCGCCCTCGCCGCGCCAGGTGATATACCACCCCCCAAGCGCTGCCCCCAAAATCAAGCCCATCAGGGCGCGACTGCCCAGGGTGACCGAATCGTTGTCGGCGAAAATAAAGAAACTGATGATCATGAAGACCATCCAGAAACTGAGGAAGTACACCACCCCGTTAAAGCCGACACGGCCAAGCATGCCGTCCTCGGCGGTGACCCAAGGCGTTTCCTTGAGCGGGCCCATGTCGCGGTAAATAAACACCGCAATAAAGGCCGAGTAGACCGCCGCCACCGCTGCCGCCTCGGTCGGCGTAAAGACGCCGCCATAGATACCGCCCATGATGATGACGACCAAGAAAAGCCCCCAAAAGGCTTCCTTGCCGCCGGCGACCAGCTCGCCAAACCCTTTCCACTCGCCCGCAGGCAAGTTTTTAATTCGAGCCACCACGTAAATGGCCAGCATCAACATACCGCCGGCCATGATGCCCGGAATGACCCCGGCCAAGAACATCCGGCCCACCGACACATCAACCGACGCGGCGTACACCACCATGACGATCGACGGAGGAATGAGGATCCCCAGCGTACCCGCGTTGGCGATGATGCCCGCAGCAAAGTCCTTGGAATATCCCATCTGGCGCATGCCGGCAATCGCGATCGTGCCGATGGCCACCACCGTGGCAGGCGAAGAACCCGACAAGGCGGCAAACAGCATGCAGGCCAAGACCGAAGACATGGCCAGGCCACCACGAAAGTGCCCCACCGCGGCAATCGCAAAGCGGATTAACCGTTTCGCCACACCGCCGGTGGACATATACGCCGAGGCCAGGATAAAGAACGGGATGGCCAGTAATGTGTAGTGCTGCCCGACCCCAAACAAACTGATCGCCACACTGGACAGCGAGTCATTGGTGAACAGCGCAATAAACAGGATGGATGACAATCCAAGGGACAGGCCAACCGGCACACCCAGGAACAACAGGCCCAGAACCAGACCAAATAGAATGAGGGCTTCCATCAGTCGAGCTCCTTAAGTGCGCCTTTGTTTTCCTCTACCAAATCCTCGGCTTCGTGGCTGGCAATCACCATGTCACGCTGCCCCGTCAGAATCTGAATCATGGCCTGCAGTGAGCGAAACGACAGCAGGGCCAGTCCAACCGGCAACATGATCAACACCAACCAGCGTTGAACTCGGTCTTTGACATCAAAGGTTTCTTGCACCCAAACCGGCCAACGCAGCTCTTCGGTGCCGATGTTGATTTTGTACATTTTGGACCAGTACTCGATGGCACCGGATCGGGTCTCAACGCCGATGTAGGTCATCCAACTGGCGTCCAACAGAATCACGCCATACAACAAGCCCGCCAGTGCACCCAAGGCCGCCACATAACGCATGATGGGCGCGGGCAGCGCTTTCAACAGGATGTCGACGCCCAGGTGGGTTCCGGCTCGGATGCCGTAACTCATCCCCAGCAAAATTAACCAGGAAAACGCCAAGGTGGTGAATTCCAGCGCGGCGCTCCAACCGGTATTAAATCCATACCGTGCAACGACCTGACCAAAACTGACTGCCGTGATCAAGAACATCAACCCGACCAGACAACTTTCCTCAAGTTGCGCAACCGCTTGGGGCTTGAAACGCTCCCAAACGAACAGCACTGCGACCAGTGCCAGCAATAATAGATGCGGCCAATACGCCATGATAAATCGCTCTTTGATTGAACAAGAAAGACCGGGGCCGAAGCCCCAGTCTCAAACCGCCGTGCTTACGCGCCGGCCGCTGCTTTTACGACGTCTACGCCGATTTCGTCTTGGAACTGTTCCCAAACGGGCTTCATGGCTTCAACCCACTTGGCACGCTGGGCCGGTGTTAGCTCACGAATCGTGCCGCCGGCGTCAAGGATGTTCTGACGGTTGGCCTCTTCTTTTTGCTTGACCGACAGGTTGGCCTGCTGGGTGACGTCATCCGCAATCGCCAAGAACTCGGTGCGCAGATCGGCATCCAGTCCATCCAGGAAGTCCTGAGAGGTCATGAAGAAGTACGCCAGCAACTGGTGCGAGGTCTGAGTCACGCCGTCCTGAACTTCGAAGAACTTCTTGGTGTAGATGTTTGACCAGGTGTTTTCCTGTCCGTCAACAACACCAGTTTGCAGTGCGCCATAGACTTCAGAGAAGGCCATCGGCTGAGGAGAAGCACCCATCGCCGCGATCATTGCCTTGGCAACGTCCGAGGTCTGAACACGGAACTTCAGGCCGGTCGCATCGGTAGGCTCGTTCAAGGGCTTGTTGGCCGAGAAGTACTTCATACCAGACATCCAGTAGCCCAAGCCGACAAAGCCGACGTCATTCATGCTGTTCAGGAGGTCCTTACCGGTCGCCGAGTTCGTGAAGCGGATAGCCGCGTCCATGTCTTCAAAGATGAACGGCAGATCGAATACGCCCAGCTTTTTGGTGTACGAGCCGAACTTTGACAGGGAAGGTGCCAGCACCTGAACGTCGCCCAGCAGCAGTGCTTCAAGTTCTTTTGAGTCGCCGAATAATGTGCTGTTGGGGTAAACCTCCATGCACATACGGCCGTTCAATTCTGAGTTAACGCGCTCGGCAAAGTTGTTGGCAGCAACGACTTTGGGGTGGGTGGTGCCACCGGTTACGTGAGACAGTTTAACAACGACTTCACCTGCGTCGCAGGCTGCGTTTGCAGAGGCGGCCGCAACGGCCAGGGTCAAAGCACCAGCGGCGCCGATCAACTTCTTCATGATGTACTCCTAATTTTTATCGCTGCGGTTTCGCAGTGATGTGACCTACGCAAAGGGCGTGCCAGCCCGCAAGGCCCATGCTTCGGAGTAAATGGGTCGTCAGCTACCCATCAGCGACTTTTAGTGGGCATCGGATGACACCCGAATACCCAAACGCTGAATCTTGTCGTACAAGCCCTTGCGCGACAGGCCCAACGCCTCGTAGGTCGCTTTCATTTGGCCAGAATGTTGATCCAAGGCCCGCTCAATGATGCGCCGTTCGTAATGCGCCATCTGCTCGGACAGCGTGCCGGCCGGGGCGTCGCCCATGGCGGCAAAGCCGTTCCACAAGCCCAGTACAAAACGCTCGGCCACATTGCGCAGCTCGCGAATATTTCCAGGCCAAGGATGGGCCAACAGCTCGGCTTCCAGCGCGGGACTAAGCTCGGGTATCTCTTTGCGGAATTTGCCCCGCGCCTCGCGGGCCAGGTGATAAAACAAGGCCGGTATGTCCGTGTGCCGCTGGGCCAGCGGCAGCAGCTCCAACTCGACCACGTTCAGGCGATAATACAGATCCTCGCGGATTTGCCCGCCCTCCTCGCCCGGCCGCGTCGAGATCGCACCGACAAAGGTCAGATCCAGGGGCACTTGACGGTTTGAGCCCAAGGGCTCCAGCGTGCGGTTCTCGATGACCCGTAATAACTTGGCTTGCAAATCCATCGGCATGGACTCGAGCTCATCCAGAAACACCGTGCCGCCCTGGGCATGCTGCAGACGCCCAATCCGTTCGGCCGATGCGCCGGTGAAAGCCCCGGCCACGTGTCCAAACAACTCGGATTCGATCATTTCCGACGGAATGGCCGCACAGTTAATGGCCACAAAAGGCGCCGACTTGCGCGGCCCAAAGTCATGCAGCGCCCGGGCCACCACTTCCTTGCCGGTTCCGGTATCGCCAATAATCAACGAATCCACCCCGGCCTCGGCGGACACCCGCAGGCGCTCCTTTAATTGCACCATCGAGGGGTGCGTGCCGACCAAACGGGCATCTAGGTCGTCCGAATCGCTAAGCTCGGCCCGTAGCGCTCTGTTTTCCAAGGTCAAACGTCGGCGCTGTATGGCCTGAGCCACGACTCGCACCAGTTGACTGGTCGAACAGGGCTTTTGGACAAAGTCATGGGCGCCAGCCTGCATGGCCTTAACTGCCATGGGTACATCGCCATGCCCAGTCATCATGATCACCGGATACACCGAATCAATCGCTTGAACTCGCTCTAGCAGTTCAAATCCATCCATGCCCGGCATCAGGTAGTCAGTCAAAATGACGCTGTAGTCGTCCCGACGAACCGATTCCAGCGCCGCCTCGGCACGGGCGTAACATTTGACCGAAAACCCCTCCAGCATCAGGGTCTGTGACAAGGCTCGAGACAAATCGGCGTCGTCGTCTACCAATAAAACCTTGGGCGAAATCAAAGGGTGTTCCTCTCGACTGGGGTGGCTGGGGATGACGAATGCACAGGCGGGCGTTGGAAGCACAAACAGAACCTGGCCCCTTGGTCGGCCGGCTCGACGGTCAAGTCGCCGCCAAACTGTCGCATCAGATCGCGCGCCAAGGGCAAGCCCAACCCCAAGCCGGATCCCGCAGGCTTGGTGGTCACAAAGGGCTCGAACAACTGACCGATTAAAGCGCTTGCGATACCCGGTCCATTGTCACAAACCCATACCTTAACCTCGTCTTGGCCGGATTCGAAATCAATGACGATCTGCGGGTCGTTTGTATCCCGCAGGGCATCCAGAGCGTTGGACAACAGGTTGACCCACACCTGAGTCAAGCGCACGGGGCCCGCCCAAATTAACACCTCGTCACTCAAGGTCGGCCGAATGAGCTTGACGCCCTGACTCTCAAAACGGGTTCGAAGCAGTACCACGGCCTCGTCCAGATGATGTTGCCAGGACAGCGCACTGAGTTCAGCCCCTGGCCGACGGGCAAAGGTCAACAGCGTTTTTGATAGCAAACCCATGCGCTCCGCCTGCTTTAGGATTTGCTCGAGGTTATCGCCCACCGCGTCCACTTGGCCGCGCTGCAAAAAGCGCTGGGCGTTCTCGGCATAGGTTTGAATGGTCGCAATGGGTTGGTTGTATTCATGGGTCAGGGTGGTCGACATTTGGCCAATCGCGGCCAGCTTGGCCGTTTGGATTTGCGACTCTTGAGCCCTTTCCAAATCCCGGGTGCGGGACTTTACTAAGCGCTCAAGGCGCAGCGCCGTGGCCTGTTGCAAACGGGCATCCTGATGCTCGGTCATTTGACGGCGGAAAAATCGCGACAGGATCCCCCATATCACGATGCCCGAGGCCAACCCCAGGGCAACCACCACCCACAGCCTAGCCAGATCAACTTGATGCACCGATAACAAGCGCCAATCCAATGCCGGCAGACGCCGCTCGACCGAAACCCAGCCTCGCTCAAGGGGCAAGGACTGCAAGCCCCGGGATAACCAGCCGGCCTCATTGGACAGCAGGACCTTGTTAGCAGAATCGACCACCAAGACCGGGTGATTCAACAACCCCCATTGCTCTTGAATGGCACTTAGGTCAACGAACACGACGATGCTGCCCAGATCACTGACACCGCTGGCGAATCCGTACAGTGGTCGAGGACTTTGATCCACCCACAGCCGCCCCAGACGCTGCTGTTGTACCGCCTCGTGTATGGACGTTGGCAGACGCGTCAATATGGGGGTGTTGGAGCTGCGATCAGCCCAGGCCAGCAACTCGCCATCCGGGTTGAAAAAGCCTGTCGCCCAGGCGCCGGACAAATACGTTAGCTGCAATCCTCGCTGGGACAACTCAGCCGCATCCTGGCCCTGGAGCGCAGAAATTAAACTGGGTTCTTTGGACCACATCTCTGGCAAACCACGAAAACGATCCAGTGCCCCCTGCAAGGCTTGTGCTTGCAGCTCCGCATCGACCCGTGCGGTTTGTTCGGCGTACTCCCGGGCGCGACCGGCGTCGTATAGCGCGGCAATCGTCGTGGTTACCAGTGTGACCAGCGCCAATAGCTCGATCGCCAGGCGACGGCGAAGTTTGATGGTATCCAGAGAGGCAGGCATCCCCGGAGTCTAAACGATAGGCAAAAAAAAGGCCCCGATCCGGGGCCAAAGGAATGAAGTCATCCTGACTTCCGAGTTGGCCTTGCGAGCCATTCACGGCCCTTAAGCATTAGGTCGAAGTACATGGGTACCAACCAATCTGTTTTAACTTTCCACCAGAGCGCTCTGGGGACCGTTGGATTAAGTGCATTGACCGTCGGCAATAGCTTGCCGCCATA
>CALKMT010000097.1 GCA_938091715.1 uncultured Litorivicinus sp. | reverse complement strand
ATCGAAAACATCGGCGCTCGACGCCTGCATACCCTGCTCGAGCGATTGCTCGAAGACGTCAGCTTTGCCGCGGATCAGCGGACGGGTCAAACCCTGGTGGTGGATGCCGCCTGGGTCGACGAATCCCTGGGCGATCTGGCCCAGGACCAAGACTTGTCGCAGTACATTTTATGACCCTGACTGAAATCAATATGCGCCGTGGCTCTGGCATCTTAGCCGTGCGCTGGGAGGACGGTCTGAACGCTGAATTGTCCGCCGAGCTGCTGCGCACCCATTCGCCCAGTGCCGAGGTACAGGGCCACGGCGCCGGCCCACCGGTGTTGGTCGCAGGCAAAAAGGACGTGGGATTCGTGCGCATGGATCCGGTCGGCAACTATGGGGTGAAAATCACCTTTGACGATGGCCACGACTCGGGAATTTTTAGTTGGCAGCAACTGCGGCAATTTGCCGAGCGTCAGGACGAGCTGTGGCAGGCCTATCTGGATCGTCTGTCTCGCGAGGGCGCAACCCGCGAGGACAGCGGGGTTCGGCTGTTCGCCGTCAAGCCCGACGACAGCCAGTAGTGATACACTGAGACCCAACATAGGAGCTCGCATGTCCGACGACACCACCCACTTTGGCTTTAAACAGGTCCGCGTTGAAGAAAAAGCCAAGCAGGTCGGCAAGGTCTTTGACTCTGTCGCCAGCAGTTACGACGTCATGAACGACCTAATGAGTCTGGGCATTCACCGGCTTTGGAAGCGCGTGGCCATCGAATACTTGGCCCCCCGCACGGGCCACAAGGTGCTCGATCTGGCCGGTGGAACGGGGGATTTGTCCTTGTTGATCCGCCCTCGCATCGGCGACAGCGGAAAACTGGTCATTGGCGACATCAACCACGCCATGCTAGCGGTGGGCCGTGATCGCCTGATCGACAAAGGCGCCAGCGATGTTCCGGTCATGCGCATGGACGCTCAAAAGCTGCCCTTTGCCGAGAACAGCTTGGACCGGGTGATCATTGGTTTTGGCCTGCGCAACGTGACTGACAAAGACGCCGCTCTGGCTGAAATGCGCCGAGTACTAAAACCCGGCGGCCGCGCCCTGGTGCTGGAATTTTCCAAGCCTGTGTTCGATCCGCTGGCCAAGATCTACGATCTATACAGCTTCAAGCTGCTACCAAAAATCGGCAAATTCGTGGCCAAGGACGAGGACAGCTACCGCTATCTGGCTGAATCCATTCGCATGCACCCCGACCAGCACACTTTGCAATCCATGATGGAGCAGGCGGGCTTTGACGAGGTTCGCCACGTTAACCTAACCGGCGGCATCGTGGCCCTACACATAGGCTTTGTACGATGAATCCAGCCTGGGTGCTGGCCCTATCCGGGGCACAACACGTGTTGCATCAGGTCTTGGCCTTGGACGCAAAGTCGACCGCCGCCTTTACGCCGTTGAACCAGCGCTCGATTCGCGTCAGCCTGACTCAGCCGGCCATCAGCCTGACCATCGAATTTGAAAACGGTAAACCTTGGCTGAGTTGGAACGGCAGCGACGAGGACGTCCGTCTGACCGGCGACCTGAATGCGTTGCTGGCCAGTGCCCGGGCCCTGGCCAAAGGCGACAGTGCTTTGGTCATGGAAGGGCTCCAAGTCGAGGGCAGCGTCGGGGTCCTAAAAGCATTATCCGATGCCTTTGCTGGCCTGGATTTGGATGTCGAGGACGAGCTGTCCAAGCGTTTGGGCGACCCAGCGGCCGGCGCCCTGCTCATGGGCCTTAAGGCTGTCTATCGAACCCTGAAAACTCAGTCCGACACGGCCCGGGAACAGGCCCAAGAATTCGTTCGCCACGAACAGCCATGGTTTCTGGCCCGTGACGCCTTTGAGGATTTCAGCGATCGAGCCCGACGGTTGCGCCACCGCATTGAGCGGCTAGAGCGCTCGTTATGATTGGAGTTACCCGCGCCGTCAAAATCACCTGGGTCATCCTGCGCTACCAGTTGTACAACTTTTTACCCCAAGCCAAACGCGGCTGGCCTCGCCTGGCCACGGCTTTGATCCCCCGGGGTGGCCAGAGCACCCGGGCGCGCCGCTTGCGACAGGCACTGGAAGCCCTGGGGCCGGTCTTTGTTAAATTCGGCCAGGCCCTGTCAACTCGCCGCGACTTGCTGCCGCCGGACATCGCAGACGAGCTCAAGAA
Organism: uncultured Litorivicinus sp.; assembly: GCA_938091715.1. Lineage (GTDB taxonomy): Bacteria > Pseudomonadota > Gammaproteobacteria > Pseudomonadales > Litorivicinaceae > Litorivicinus. The sequence continues at coordinate 1,504 of CALKMT010000097.1, read as the reverse complement.
GCTGCAAGACCAAGTGCCGCCATTTTCTGGCACCGCAGCCACCGCCTTGATTGAAGAGGCTCTGGAGCAACCCGTCAGCAAGGCCTTTGCGGAATTCTCCACCGAGCCCATGGCCAGCGCCTCGGTGGCCCAAGTCCACGCGGCCCGTCTGATCACCGGCGAAGACGTGGTGGTCAAAGTCGTGCGCCCAGGCATCGAGCGCACCATCCGCCAGGATTTGGCCCTGATGCACACCCTGGCCCGCCTGATTGAAGCCATCAGTGCGGACGGCCGGCGACTACGCCTAAAAGAAGTGGTCACCGACTACGAGGCCACCATCATCGATGAGCTGGACCTGGCTCGCGAGGGCGCCAATGCCAGCCAATTGCGGCGCAACTTTGAAAACGACGACGCGCTGTATGTGCCCCAGGTGTACTGGGATCTGACCCGCTCAAACGTGTTGGTGACCGAACGCATCTATGGCATCCCCGTGGCCGAGATCGACCGCCTGCGAGCCGCCGGCACCGACATGGCGCTGTTATCCCGACGGGGCGTCGAGATCTTTTTTACCCAGGTCTTCCGCCACTCGTTTTTCCACGCGGACATGCACCCCGGCAACATCTTTGTCGACATTACCGACCCCAAGGATCCGCGCTACATTGCAATCGACTGCGGCATCGTTGGCTCGCTGGAAACCGAGGACCAAAATTACCTGGCCCAGAATATGCTGGCGTTTTTTCGCCGGGATTACCGCGAAGTCGCGCGCTTGCACGTCGAATCCGGCTGGGTGCCCAAAGACACGCGGATTGGAGAGCTAGAGGGCGCGATCCGCAGCGTGTGCGAGCCGATCTTTGAAAAGCCCTTGGGCGAGATCATGTTCGGCCATTTATTGTTGCGCCTGTTTCAGACTGCGCGACGCTTTAACATGCCCGTGCAGCCCCAACTGGTCCTCTTGCAAAAAACCCTGCTCAACATCGAAGGACTGGGGCGCCAGCTACTCCCCGAGTTGGATCTGTGGGAAACCGGCAAACCCATCCTGGAAACTTGGATGAACGAGCGCATTGGTCCGAAAGGCTTCGTCGACGTGCTGAAATCCGAGGGGCCGCGCTGGCTGACTCAACTGCCCGAAGTGCCCCAGCAATTACTCAATGCATCCAAACACTTTGCCAACCTGGATCAAACCCTGGTTGAGCAGCGCGCCCTATCCGCACAACTGAGCCAAGAAACACGCCGGCACCAAAAACGCTTGCGCCAGGGCCTGGGTTGGTTAGCGATCGGTGTTGCCTTGATTTTGGCGCCGAATTATCTGGCCGACCTACCCAACGAGACCCTGTATGCCGGCGGTCTGGGGATTTTATTAGGCGTTTTTAATTTGCTCAGGTCATAATTCGCTTATGACGAGTGAGAATTTAGCCTGGGATGCCAACGGCTTGATCCCCGCGATTGCCCAGGACTTCCAGACCGGCGAAGTGTTAATGATGGCGTGGATGAATCGCGAGTCACTGGCACTGACGCTGGATCAGGG
>CALKMT010000096.1 GCA_938091715.1 uncultured Litorivicinus sp. | reverse complement strand
CCTGACCGGCTGGATTGGGCCCTTGCGACGGGCCGTCGAAGCCATTCCATTGTCCCTATCCAGTGCCATGCTGGCGGGAGTCTTGCTGAATATCTGTCTGATTCCGGTTACCAGCTTTGCCGCCAATCCCTGGGTGGTGGGCCCGGTCATACTGACCTGGTTCGTGGTGGGTTTGCGCTCGACGCGCTGGGCAGTGCCCGCCGCGGTGGTGGCGGCCGGAGTGATCATGGCCCTGGGCGGGCATTGGCCCAAGGATTTGGTCTGGCAGGTAACGCCCTTTGCCTGGCAGACGCCGAGCTTTTCTATGACCAGTTTGGTGGGCATCGCGCTGCCGCTTTACTTGATCACCATGACCAGTCAGAACCTGGCTGGGCTTGCGGTGTTGCGTTCTTACGATTACCACCCGCCCTTGTCGCCAATTTTACGAGTCACTGGCTTGGCCAGTGCGATCTGCGCGCCCTTTGGCGGTCATCATGTCAATTTGGCGGCACTCACCAGCGCGATGTGTGCCAACCCGGATGTCGGGCCCAAGTCGACCCGTTGGGGCAGCGTGGTGGCCGCTGGGGTGGTGTTTATCCTGATGGGGTTGGGCAGCGCGGTGATGATTCCGATCGCCTTGGCCGCACCGGCCAATTTGGTGCCGTCGATTGCCGGGCTGGCCTTGGTGGGAGCGACTGCCGGCGCCTTGCGCCAGGCGTTTGAGCCCGAGGCTGGCCGTCAGGCGGTGTTGATCTGCTTCGTGGTGACCGTGGCGGGGGTCAGCTTTTTTGGTATCGGCAGTGCGTTCTGGGGCTTGGTGCTGGGCGGTATCGTTTGGCGCTTCAAGCCCTAAGACGCAGATGGCGTAGCACGAACATGGCCGCCAGCATTAAGACCCAAACGCCCAGAATATCCCCTGTCGCTACTCGAGCCAGGAATTCTGGGCTAACGCCGCTGTCCCAGGCGTAGCTGAGTGCCCAGCCGTTAAGCACGCCGGACAGGCCAACCAGCGACAATAACGCTAACCAATGTGGACTGCCGCTCCAGCCTTTGAACAGATCAATGTCAAAAAATCGACAGGCCACCTCGTACAGGATTGGCAAGGCCAGGGCCGAGCCCACGCTGACCACCAGGATCGGAACCAAGGGCTGGCCCGGTAGGTAAAACCAATACGAACACACCAAGCCCCCGACAATCAGACTGGGGACTGACTGCCAGCGGCACAGGTAAAAAGTCACCACTTTGATCCCTGCCGGTAGGAACAACAGGCTAGCCGTCAGCGCACCGGGTCCAATCAGTGCGTGCTCAAGCGGAGTAACCACCAGATGTTGTATAGCGTAAAACAGGACGTATAAGGGGCCGGCCAGGTGATGTAGCGGCAGGCGGAGAAACCAATGAGTAGAAGATACGGTGTTCATCTAAGGCATTGTGCATAAACCCAAGGGCTCTGTCTGTAGCGTATAAGGTGAAAGGGGTATGGGAATTTAGTTCCCTACCGATGCCTGCGGATACGTTAGAATCGTGCCATGACGCATCCTCTTTTATCCGAGCTTAACGAAGCACAGGCCGACGCTGTTTCGGCGCCTGAAACCCATTTATTGGTGCTGGCCGGGGCCGGCTCGGGCAAGACCCGTGTGCTGGTGCACCGGGTCGCCTGGCTGATGGACATGCACGAGGTTTCGCCCTTCTCAGTGATGGCCGTGACCTTTACCAACAAAGCCGCTCGGGAAATGCAGGGACGACTCGAGGCCTTGACGGGCCGGCCGACCCGGTCGATGTGGGTCGGTACCTTTCACGGGCTGTGCCACCGGTTTTTGCGCACCCACTGGGCCGAGGCCAATCTGGATCAGCACTTTCAGGTCTTGGACAGCGACGATCAGCTGAAAGTCGTCAAGCGCATTATTGCCGAGTTAAACCTGGACGATAAGAAGTTCCCACCCCGCCAGGCGGTGGGATTCATCAACAGCCAAAAAGACGAGGGATGCCGTGCGGCGCATGTTCAGGCCCGGGGCGATTACTACAACGATCGATTGATCGATATTTATGCCCAGTACGAAGAAGAATGCGAGGCCAAAGGCTTGGTCGATTTTGGCGAGCTGTTGCTGCGGGCTCATGAGACCCTGTGCGATAACGCCGAGCTGCTTCGCCACTACCGCCAGCGGTTCCGGCATATTTTGGTCGACGAGTTTCAGGACACCAACGCGGTGCAGTACGCTTGGCTTCGTCTGTTGGCGGGCCCGGACAGCTATGTCATGGCGGTGGGTGACGATGACCAGTCGATCTACCGCTGGCGTGGCGCCAAGGTCGAAAACATCCGTGCCTTCGAGAACGATTTCGCCCCGGTGGTGACCGTCAAGCTAACCCGTAACTATCGCTCGACCTCAAACATTCTGAATGCCGCCAATGCGGTGATCGAAAATAACCTGGGCCGCATGGGCAAAGAGCTATGGACCCAAGACAACGAGGGCGAGCCACTCAAGCTATACGCCGCCTTTAACGAGCAGGACGAAGCACGCTTTATCGCCGATACCGTCCAGCGCTATGTGACCGAGGGCAACAGCCGCTCGGACGTGGCGATTTTGTATCGCTCCAACGCTCAGTCTCGAGCCTTGGAAGAGGCCTTTTTACGTGCCCAGATCCCCTATCGCATATACGGCGGCCAGCGGTTTTACGAGCGCGCCGAGATCAAAAACGCCCTGTGCTACCTGCGTTTAAAGCTGAACCGTCAGGACGACGTGGCCTTTGAGCGGGTGGTCAATGTGCCGCCGCGAGGCATTGGCGAAAAGACGCTGGACACCCTGCGCATGATTGCCCGAGACGAGGGCAAGTCGTTGTGGTCGGCAGCGGAATTTGCGCTCAGCAACGGGGTGTTGACGACTCGCGCCCGCACGCAGCTCAGCGCCTTTGTCGATCTGTTGAATAACCTGGACGAGCATTGCGTGGGATTGGAGCTGGGCGAGCAAGCCCGCCAGGCTTTGGCGGTTAGCCAATTGATTGAATACCACGGCGCAGAAAAAGGCGAAAAAGCCCGTACCCGAGTCGAGAACTTAAAAGAATTGGTCTCGGCCTGTGCGGATTTTGAGCCCGAGGACGTGGAGGCCGATCCCTTGGCGGCGTTTTTGTCCCAGGCCTCCTTGGATGCCGGCGATCGTCAGGCCGACGAGTTTGAGGACGCGATTCAGATGATGACCTTGCACAGCGCCAAGGGGCTGGAGTTTCCGGTGGTCTTTCTGGCTGGGGCCGAGGAAGGCCTGTTTCCGCACAAGATGTCCATGGAGGACCCGGACGGGCTTGAGGAAGAGCGCCGCCTGGCCTATGTCGGCATCACCCGTGCGATGAAACAGTTGTACCTAAGCTACGCCGAAAGTCGCCGCTTGCACGGCGTGGATACCTTCAACGCGCGCTCGCGGTTCCTAAAAGAAATACCGCCAGAGCTAATGCAAGAGATTCGCATGACCGCCAAAATCAGCCGCCCTGTGTCCAGCGGTGGCTCCCGGGTCAAGGCTGGGTCCGCCCCCTGGAAAACCATTGGCGAGGCGGTGGATATTGGCCTGAGTTTGGGCCAGCGCGTCGAGCACCGGATGTTTGGCGAAGGGGTGGTTATGAACTTCGAGGGCAGCGGGCCGCAGACCAAGGTGACGGTCAACTTTGAGACCCAGGGTCAAAAAACCTTGATTGCGGCCTATGCCAATCTAAAGGGCCTTTAACGGCCGGATGTGTCCATCCTTGGCGATGGATACCATGACCCAGACCCCTTCGGTGACCTTGATCAGGCTGCCATCTGAATGACGCACCCAGGCTTCAAGGCGCACTCGAATGCTCGAGCGCCCGCGTCCCGAGACCGGCGCGGACCCATAGATTTCGACTTTTGAGCCCACGGGAATGGGTGACATAAAGTCCAACTGTTCGATCGAGACCGTGGCGCAGCGTCCTTGTGCGGTACCCGTAGCCACCGACTCGGCGGCCTGATCCATTTGATCCACTAACCAACCGGCATAAATGTCCCCGAACATATTGGTATCCCGTGCCCGGGCAATTAGTTGTAGGACAGGCTCGCCTGTTGGTGTTGGATTTTGTTCTTGTTCTTCCAACATAGTTGTTTGCTCGTTGTAAAAAGGGCCCGCGTCATGCGAGCCCTTTTAGAATAAACGAATTGTCTTTAGTTGCCCAAGCCTGGCAACAGGATATCGCTACCACCGTCGTCCCCAGGCAGCCCAAAGCCGCCAAGGCCGCCGTCGTCGTCAGCGCCCATGTCAAAGCTGACGTTGTCCAGCTCTTCCTGGGTGATTTCGACTTTTTCTTCGACCACCCACTGGGGGTTCATAAAGATCAGAATCATCGAGAACACCTGGATCGCGATGAAGGGCAATACCCCTTTGTAGATCTGATCCGTGGTCATGGCCTGAATGGTTTTACCAGACAGCTTGTCCACGTAGCTGGACCGGGGCGCCACGCTGCGCAGGTAGAACAGCGCAAAACCGAAGGGCGGCGTCAGGAAGCTGATGGCCATGTTCATGCCCACCAAGACCAAGAACCACACCATGTCGATACCCATGTTCTCGGCCACTGGCCCAATCAACGGCATCAAGATAAATGCGATCTCGAAGAAGTCGATAAAGAAGCCGAGCACAAAGACCAGCACACTGACGAAGATCATAAAGCCGGTTTCGCCGCCGGGCACCAGACTGAACAGGTGCTCGATCCACAAATCGCCGTTGATGGCCCGGAAGGTCAGGGCAAAGATGGTCGAACCGACCAGAATGAACATCACAAAGGTTGCCAGCTTGGTCGTCGAATCCAAGGCACCGTGCAGGGTGTCTTTGTTCAATCGTCCGCGCAAAAAGGCCAAGATCAGCGCTCCAACCGCGCCCATCGCGCCCCCTTCGGTGGGGGTTGCCCAACCGACAAAGATGGTGCCCAGGACCAGGAAGATCAGGATGACCGGCGGCACCATGGAGACCAAAATGGACTTCCACAACACCCAACCGCGCATGGTCCGGGCTTCCTTGGGCAAAGCCGGCACTAGATGCGGTTTAAAGACCGACAGCATAGCCACGTAGCCCAGCAGCAGACCGACCATCAAGAAGGACGGGACCAGTGCGCCGCGGTAGGCATCGCCCACCGATACGCCCAATACGTCGGCCAAGACGATCAACACCAGCGACGGCGGGATGACCTGGGCCAATGAGCCGGCCGAGGTCAGAAGGCCTGCGGCGACGCCGTTATTAAATCCGTAGCGCATCATGACCGGCAGCGAGATCAATCCCATCGAGATGACGGACGCGGCAACCACACCGGTGGTGGCGGCCAACAGGGCGCCGACCAAAATAACCGCATAGCCCAGTCCGCCGGGCAAGGGCCCGAACAACTGGCCTGCGGATTCCAGCAAATCCTCGGCCATGCCAGACTTTTGCAGCAAAATGCCCATAAAGGTAAAGAACGGAATGGCCAGCAGGGTATCGTTTTGCAGCAGTCCGTAAATCCGCTCAGGCAAGGCCTGCAGCAGAACAAAGTCCAACAGGCCCAGCTCAATTCCGACCAGACCAAACAGGATACCGTTGGCGGCCAAACTGAAGGCCACCGGAAAACCGGACAACAAAAAGAAGATCAGGGTGCCAAACATCACCGGCGCCAGGTTGGCTTGCAGGAAGGCTTCCATTATTTGTTCTCCCCGTTGCCCAGATCACCCATGTCGACCTCGGCATGACCACCGTGCGCTAATACGTCCTCTCCTTCGCCTCGTAAAAAGGCAATGCGTTTCATCAATTCACTAAAGGCCTGCAGGAACAGCAGAGCGAATCCGGTCGGCACTAAAATTCGCAGGGGCCAGCGGATCAGGCCGCCGGCGTTTTGGCTAACTTCCTGATTCAAGACCGACTCCCAGAAATTCGGGATCGACTCCAGGCAGATGTACAGCGTGACGGGCATAACAAAAATCAGCATGCCGCCGGCATCAATCCAGTTTCGGGTGCGTGCGCTGAGGCGCGAGCTGACCAGGTCGATTCGCACGTGCTCGTTGCGTTTTAGGGTGTAGGCGGCGGCCAACATGTAGACCGCAGCAAAGAAATACCACTGCAACTCCAGCCAGGCGTTCGAGGCCATGCCCAGCGCGTAGCGTGAGGTGGCGTTGCCAGCACTGACCAATACCGAGCCGAGGATTAACCATTTAATCCATTTGCCGACAAACTCGTTCGTGGCGTCAATACCGCGAGACAAGCGCATCAATTGTTGAAACATTAAGTTCTCCGCTTTGAATTTTTGTTAGGTACGAAGTGTTCGCTTACAGCCTAACATCACAGCCCGCCGAAAAGGGCCCCGATCCGTGGGGAGCTAAGAGTGCCAAGGCCGCCTTTTTAATGCAAACATTTGGTCATTTGGTCAGACCAATCAAGCAATTTTCTAGACTTTAGTCGCTGGTCAACTGGTCAGACCAATTTGAATTTGGCAGTCTGTAAGCGTCGGAAGCTAGGGATTGCAAACCAAGACCGGCTGAGTAAGACTCCGAAGCATCAGGATCAAACCTGATTGGACGTCCTAAAAAAACTAGTAAAAACAGGAATAAGTCATGACTAAAAGACGTGATTTGATCGTTGCAGCTGCACTGGCTGGCACGATTGCCGCACCCGCAATGGCTGACGGCCATGCACTCCCCGAGCTGAACTGGCGTTTGGCCACTTCTGTACCGCCGACCATTGAATTCTACGAAGGCGCTGTGACCTTTGCTGAAGAAGTCGAGCGTATGACCAATGGCAAGTTCAAGATCCGCGTTTTCGCTGGTGGTGAACTGGTCCCCGCATTTGGTGTATTCGACGCAGTCAGCGACGGCACCGTTGAAATGGGCCACACGGCTTCTTACTACTACTTCGGTAAGAACGAAGCTTACGCATTGGACACCACGGTTCCGTTCGGCATGAACTACCGTCAGTTCCAGGCATGGTGGAACTACGGCAACGGCAAGAGCCTGATCCAAGACTTGTTCGCTGGCGCTAACATCGTTCCTTTCCCCGCGGGTAACACCGGCGTGCAGATGGGCGGTTGGTTCAACAAAGAAGTTAAGAGCGTTGCAGACCTAGACGGTCTGAAAATGCGTATTGGTGGCATGGGCGGCAAGATCATCGAGAAGCTGGGCGTTGTACCTCAGTCGGTTCCCGGTGCTGACATCTACCCCTCACTGGAAAAAGGCACCATTGACGCTGCTGAGTGGATCGGTCCTCACGACGACATGAAGCTGGGCTTCAACCAGGTAGCAGAGTACTACTACACGCCGGGTTGGTGGGAAGCAGGTCCGAACCTGTCTGTTTACATCAACAAAGAGAAGTTCGACGCACTGCCGGTTGAATACCAGAACATCATCGAAGCGGCGGCCACCCGTGCCAACGTTGACATGATGGCTTCGTATGACGCCAAGAACCCCGTGGCATTGAAGCAGCTGATCGCAGGCGGCACCAAGTTGCGTGCTTTCCCCCGCGACGTGCTGGAAGCAGCTTACGCGGCGGCTCAGGAAACTTACGCAGAACTGCGCGAGTCTAACCCTGACTTCAAGCGTATCTACGACGACATGCTCAAGTTCCAGAAAGACCAGAACCTGTGGGCCGGCGTTGCCGAAGGCCGTCAGGACGCATTCATGCAGAGCATTTCTCGCTAAGCATCAATGTTGTGACAAAGGGGGGAGCTTCGGCTCCCCTTTTTTATGCC
>CALKMT010000095.1 GCA_938091715.1 uncultured Litorivicinus sp. | reverse complement strand
TGTGGGTTGTCCTTTAGCGCAAGGCTTGCGCCCCAGGGCATTTCAGCACCTCTCCAAGCCGGCTAGGGTCGTGCAATGAACTGCTTAATTATTGAAGACCATCCGATTGTGGTCGATGGGTTGCGCCTGGCACTCGAGCCTGCGCATCAAATTCTGCACCACGCAGCCACCGCCGAGGACGGCCTGGTTTGGCTGCGAACTCATTCGGTGGACCTGATCATCCTGGACATGATGATGCCGGGAATGGGCGGCCAAGAAGCCGTACGTCGCCTGCGTCGTCACTACCCTCAGATTCAGTTGCTGATCTTTTCTGCTCATTGCGCCAGTCCGATTTGCGGCTGGCTGTTAGAGCAAGGGGTGGTGGGGCTGGTCGACAAGAATGCCGGCCTAAACGAGGTCCGCCAGGCGCTCCAGCATATCGAACGGGGTCAACGCTATCTGTCCCAAGCCGTCGCTCAGTCCCAGGTATTGGGCAATCCAGCGGGCGAGGGCTTGACCGAACGCGAGTTTCAAATCGTGCAACTGTTGCTACGGGGGCTGAAACCCCAGGCCATCGCCGATCATCTGTTCATCAGCCCCAAAACCGTCAGCACATACCGTCAGCGGGCTATGGCTCGGCTGGGGATTGATTCGGATGTTGCGTTGGTGCAACTGGCGATCAGCCGCGGCTGGATAGAGGCCGTCCCGACCCATTGATGGCATAATCGGCGGATGCCCGATTTTGATGCCAAACGAATTCTCGACAGCCTGCCCATGAAGCCCGGCGTCTATCGCATGCTCGATGATCAGGGCGAGGTGTTGTACGTCGGCAAGGCGAAAAAGCTAAAACATCGGGTCAGCAGCTATTTCCGGGCCAGCGGCTTGAACACCAAGACCATGGCGTTGGTCAGCCACATTCAAGACATTCAGGTCACGGTGACGGCCAACGAGACCGAGGCCTTGGTGCTTGAACACAACCTGATCAAGCAACACCGTCCGCCGTATAACATCATGCTGCGCGACGACAAGTCTTATCCTTACATCTGGATTGATACCCGCCAGCCGTACCCGGCGGTTCGGTTTCGCCGTGGCAAGGTCAAGGGCAAAGGGCAGTGGTTTGGCCCCTTTCCCTCCAGTGGCGGTGTGCGTCAGACCATCGAGTTGATTCAAAAGTCATTTCAACTGCGCACCTGCGAGGATTCGGTGTTTGCCAATCGCTCGCGTCCCTGTTTGCAGTACCAGATCAAACGTTGCTCTGGCCCCTGTGTCGACATTATTTCAAAACAGGCCTACGCCGAGGATCTTGAAAACGCGGCGCTGTATTTGGGCGGTCGCAGTCAGGTCTTGATCGAAACCCTGACCCAGAAAATGGACCGGGCGGCGGCGCAGTTAGATTTTGAAGGGGCGGCGCGGTATCGCGATCAAATGGGTCGCCTGCGCCGTATGCAGGCCCGGCAGAATGTCGACACTGACTATGGGGATGTTGATGTGGTGGCCGTGGCACAGCGCCCCGGCGTGGTGTGTGTCAGCCTGCTGGTGGTGCGCGATGGCCGCCTGCTGGGGCACCGCGAGTTTTGGCCCAACGGCGGCTTGGACGAGGATCCCAGTCAATTGGTCGAGGCGTTTTTGGCCCAGTATTACCTGGGCGAGGGCACGCACTCCGCGCCAGCTGAAATTTTGGTCAGCGAGCCCATTGATGACGAGGCCGGGTTGTCGGCGGTGCTGAGCCAAGCCCTAGGCGCCAAGGTCCGGGTCAGCCACCGGCTGCGGACCACTCGCGCGCATTGGTTGGCGATGGCGCGTAACAACGCCGAGCAGGCGCTGGCTGGGCATGTGGGCAATCGACTGAACATGGACAAACGGCTGACCTCGCTGACTGAACTGCTGCAGCTCGAGGCGCCGCCGGGCCGGATGGAGTGTTTCGACATCAGCCACACCCAGGGCGAGGCCACCGTGGCCAGTTGCGTCGTGTTTGACAGCGACGGCCCGCTAAAGTCGGACTACAGGATGTTTAACATCAAAACCGCCGCGGCCGGGGATGACTATGCAGCCATGCACGAGGCCCTAGAGCGGCGATATAACCGGGTCAAGTCAGGGGAAATACCCATCCCGGATGTGTTGGTCATTGATGGAGGACCGGGGCAGGTGACTCAAGCCCGGGAGGTGCTGGCCGAGCTTGGCCTGCATCAGGTCAAATTGTTGGGCATTGCCAAGGGCCCGACCCGCAAAGCCGGTATGGAATGGTTACATATCGAAGGCTTAGAGCACCCGATTCGCCCACCGAAAGATGCACCGGGCCTTCATTTGTTGCAACATATCCGCGATGAGGCTCATCGATTTGCCATCACCAAGCACCGCCAAGCGCGGGGCAAAGCACGGGTGGCAAGCCCTCTCGAGGGAATTGAAGGGATCGGACCCAAACGTCGACAGCAGTTGCTTCGCCATTTTGGTGGACTGCGAGCGATTCAAGGGGCGGGGGTGGCCGAGCTGGCCACTGCGCCAGGGATGAGCCAGAAATTAGCGGCGGCGGTTTACGCAGCGCTTCACGGAGAGTCGTAGTTCATTGAATTTTCCAAATATGTTGACTCTGGCCCGGTTGGCCATGGTCCCGGTACTGGTGGTGTTGTGGTACTGGGATTTCCCGGGCCATCGATGGGCGTGTGCCGCGGTTTTTCTAATCGCCGCGATTACCGATTTTTTCGATGGCTGGTTGGCCCGGCGAAATAACTTGGAAACTCCGTTTGGGGCGTTTCTGGATCCGGTGGCTGACAAGGTCATGGTGGCGGTGGCCCTGGGCTTGCTGATCGAGCATTGGGACAAGGCCTTGATGACTCTGCCGGCGGTGGTGATTATCTGCCGCGAAATTTTGGTCAGTGCCCTGCGTGAGTGGATGGCAGAAATGGGCGCCCGGGGTGTGGTCAAAGTCTCCTGGGTCGGCAAATTGAAAACGACCGCGCAAATGGTCGCCATCATCTGGTTGTTGGCGTTTCCCAGCGATCAGGGTTGGTTCGCCAACATTGGACTGGGCATTTTGGTCCTGGCCGCAGTCCTGACCTTGCAAAGCCTATTCGTTTATCTGCGTGCGGCTTGGCCGTATCTGATGGGAAAAAGTTAACTCTGTTGCACAGCAACCCCTGATGGGGCTTGGTGTGCAGCAACTTGCGTGGCACAATGCGCGCGCCGCCCGAGTGGTGAAATTGGTAGACACAAGGGACTTAAAATCCCTCGCTGGCAACAGCGTGCCGGTTCAAGTCCGGCCTCGGGCACCACCTATACAGTCAAAAAGAAGAAGCTTATAACCAATTAATCTAAGCAAATTCTTTTAATGCATGAAGCGTCCTGACATTTTATATGGCTGGGCGCTTTTTTGTTTCTGCCGATGCCGATGCCGAATCGGTAGTCGGTCATAGCGCCCTCGTTGTGATAAGGAACTCTAATGATTGTAGGTAGCCTCAAAGAGGTGGATAAGGGCGAGAATCGTGTCTCGATGACGCCTGATAGCGCGCTTCAGATTCAAAAGCTGGGCCATGAATGCATCATCCAAAGCGGAGCCGGAATCGCGGCTGGATTTACCGACGCGGCATATGAAAGTGCCGGGGTTACGGTGCTGGCCAGCAAAGATGCGGTTTTGAAAAAAGCGGACGTCGTGGCCAAAGTACGGCCGCCGAGCGAAGCGGAAGTCAAAAAACTGCGTCCCAATCAGACCCTAATTAGTTTCTTCTATCCGGCGCAAAACACCGAGCTGCTAGAGCAGTGCGTGCAGTCCCAGGCCACAGTAATTGCCATGGACATGGTGCCGCGTATCAGCCGAGCGCAAAAAATGGATGCGCTGTCCTCCATGGCCAATATCGCAGGCTACCGAGCGGTTATTGAGGCGGGTAACCAGTTTGGCCGCTTCTTTACGGGCCAAGTCACTGCCGCGGGCAAGGTTCCGCCGGCGAAAGTTTTGGTCATTGGTGCTGGGGTTGCCGGCTTGGCCGCGATTGGCACAGCGACCAGTTTGGGTGCCATCGTTCGGGCGTTTGATGTGCGTCCCGAGGTCGCCGAGCAAATCGAATCCATGGGCGCTGAATTCCTGATGCTGGATTTTGATGACCAGCAGGATGGGGCCGAGACAGGCGGCTATGCCGCGCCGTCCAGCCCAGAGTTTCGTGAAAAGCAGCTGGAGTGTTTCCGAGCCCAAGCAGCCGATGTCGATATCGTAATCACCACCGCCCTGATTCCGGGGCGTGATGCGCCCAAGCTTTGGTTGGCGGATATGGTCGCGGCCATGAAGCCGGGCAGTGTTGTGATTGACTTGGCCGCTGAGCGGGGCGGCAACTGCGACCTGACCGAAGCCGACAAGGTGGTGGTCAGTGATAACGGGGTTCGCGTGGTGGGTTATACCGACTTCCCGTCGCGCATGGCCGCACAGTCCTCGACCCTGTACTCAACCAACATTCGCCACATGCTGACCGATCTGACGCCAGAGAAAGACGGCGTGATTGTTCAGAACATGGAAGACGATGTGATCCGGGGCGCCACCGCCGCGCATGCCGGCGAGCTGACCTTCCCACCACCGCCGCCCAAGATCCAGGCGATTGCGGCGAAAAAGCCGGCCGAACCAGAAAAGGTCCTAACGCCGGAGGAAATCAAAGCCCAAGAAGCGGCCGAATTTGCCGCCCAGACCCGCTCGCAAATTAGGTTGATTGGTGGCGCGGCGGCTGCGCTGCTGTTAGTTGGCGCCTTTGCCCCGGCCAGTTTCATGCAGCACTTCATTGTGTTTGTGTTGGCGTGTTTTGTTGGGTTCCAGGTGATTTGGAATGTCTCACATTCGTTGCATACACCCTTGATGGCCGTGACCAATGCGATCAGCGGCATCATTATTTTGGGGGCGCTGTTACAGATCGGTTCTGGCTCTGGCTGGGTGATGATCCTGGCCGCGGTGTCAGTGCTGATTGCAACGATCAACATCGTCGGTGGCTTTATGGTCACGCGTCGTATGTTGGCCATGTTCCAAAAATCTTAAGGAGAGCAGCAAATGAGTTACGGAATTCAATCCGCTGCTTACATCGTAGCCAGCGTTTTATTCATCCTGTCCCTGGGCGGATTATCCAATCAAGAGTCAGCCAAGCGGGCGGTTTGGTACGGCATCGCCGGTATGGCGGTGGCTGTAGTCGCCACCATCCTGTTTGGCGGTGTTGGAAACATATGGCTGTTGGGCCTGGCATTAATCGCCGGTGCTTTTATCGGCAAACACCTGGCCGGCAAGGTCGAGATGACCGAAATGCCACAATTGGTCGCGGCGCTGCACTCCTTTGTGGGACTCGCGGCGGTGTTTATTGGGGTCAATGCCCAGCTTGAGCTGGCCTCGGTTCAACTGATGCAGGCCGGCGGCGAGTCGCTGGATCAACTGGCTGGTTTTGCCGCCAAGTTGGCACAAAAGGACGGGGTCGAAATCGGCATCCTAAAGGTCGAAGTGTTCTTGGGCGTGTTTATCGGAGCCGTGACCTTTACCGGTTCGGTCATTGCCTTTGCCAAGCTATCCGGCATGGTCGATGGCAAGCCCAGCCAGCTACCTGGCGGGCACAAGCTAAACGCCGCGGCGGGCATCGCCTCGCTGATTCTGGGTATTGCGTATTGCAACGGCGCAGGGGTCATGACCCTGGTGTGGATTTCGCTGATCGCAGGCTTTATCGGTTGGCACTTGATCCGCGGCATTGGCGGCGCGGACATGCCCGTTGTGGTGTCCATGCTAAACAGCTATTCCGGCTGGGCGGCAGCGGCCATCGGCTTCACCCTGGGCAATGATTTGTTGATCGTGGTGGGTGCGCTGGTGGGTTCCTCGGGGGCAATCCTGAGTTACATCATGTGCAAGGCCATGAATCGTCAGTTCATTAGCGTGATCCTAGGCGGCTTTGGGGGCACCAAGGGCCCGGCCATGGAAGTCGAGGGCGAACAGATCGCCATTTACGCCGATGGTGTTGCCACTGCCCTCAGAGAAGCGGACAGCGTCATCATCATCCCAGGCTATGGCATGGCAGTGGCACAAGCCCAGCAGGCGGTCTCGGAGCTGACACAGCGTCTGCGCGCCGCGGGTAAAGAGGTTCGGTTTGCAATCCACCCCGTGGCCGGCCGACTGCCTGGTCACATGAATGTATTGCTGGCCGAGGCCAAG
>CALKMT010000094.1 GCA_938091715.1 uncultured Litorivicinus sp. | reverse complement strand
CAGGGAGAGCCCCATGAACCCAGCGAGTTGGTTTGAAATCTATGTGGACGATCTAGACGCGTGCACCGCGTTTTATGAATCCGTCGTTCAAGTCCAGTTAGTGCCCAATGAATTGCCCATGCCCAACCTCGAAATGCGGATGTTTCCTGCTGAGTATGAAACCTATGGTGCCAGTGGAGCGATCTGCAAGATGCCGGGGGTTCAGCCGGGCGGAAATTCGACCCTTATTTATTTCGCCTGTGATGACTGTGCCGTTGAAGAGAGTCGGGTCGTCGATGCTGGCGGCGAGCTGATCCAGAGTAAATTCTCGATTGGACGCCATGGTTGGATCAGCATGGCGAAAGATCCGGATGGGAACGTGATTGGGCTGCATTCAATGAGTTAAAGCCGTTCCATGTGGGGTGCGGCTGTGCGATAAGAGCGGATGATTTTTGACTTTTTACGAGTAAAAGCCGTTCCCCAACTGTTTTGGAGCTCGCCCCGGGTCCTGACCGTCCGCCCGCCACTAATCTCCGTGGTGTTTTTAGTTTGTGGACTGGTGTTGTTTGGCCTCGGAGAAGCCTTTTTGGTGGCGGCGGGGCTCGGGGTTAGTCCTTGGACCGTGCTGGCTCAAGGCGTTGTCTTGCAAACCGGGTTGAGCTTGGGTTGGGCGACCTTTTGGATTAGTGCATCGGTGTTGGCGCTTTGGCTACCCCTGCGCCAGGTGCCTGGGCTAGGTACGGTCTTGAATGCGGTCATTATCGCCCTGGTGTTGGGTTGGGTCGTGCCCCATTTGCCCAGGTTTCCGGGCCTGATTAGCCAGATCGCCTACGTAGTGGTGGGTGTGCTCACCACAGGCTTGGGCGGTGCTATTTACCTGATTGCAAATCTGGGCCCCGGTCCCCGTGATGGGCTTATGACGGGGCTGCAGCGGATCACCGGTCTGCCCATTGCGTGGGTACGCAGCGGGTTAGAAATAAGTGTCGTGGTCGCGGGTGTGCTGCTGGGTGGCGTGTTTGGTTTGGGAACGCTGTTATTCGCATTCGGAATAGGCCCGGCTGTTGCGTTGGGCCTATTCCTCTGCACCAGGGCCGTTGGCGTTATTCAAACTCCATCGCAGTAAACACGCGTCCGGCATTGCGAGCGGCCAGCTCCTCAAAGGTATGCCAGTGGCGATACGGCGATTGATCAATTTTATAGGCCTCGTCTAGGCTGCCGCCTTCATCGATCAGTGCTTGAACCTCACCGCGCAGGAACATCAGATAATCGTAGGTGCCCTCGGTGACGGTGGCCATGTCCGTCGGCCCGCCGTGGCCTGGCAAAATCAGCATGTCGCCTGCTTCTTCGCTAAATACTTCCCAGGTTTCAACCCAGCCAGCGGTGTCGGTTTCATCAAAAATCGGTGGCATGCGTACGTGAAACGCCAGATCTCCAGCGATCACCAAATTATCCGCTGGGACCAACACCGAGATATCTCCTGGGGAGTGGGCGGGCCCGTAGGCCTTGATCTGGACGACTAGGTTGCCCAAATCAATTTCGATCGGGCCGTCGATTTCTCGATCGAAGGGCTCAATGTTAACCGGGTAGTTTTCGTCCTGGCGTTGTCGGCGAGTAGCTTCGATGTAATCGCCCGCAAAATGTTCCACTTCTTCAGCAGCGTCGACGTGGGCGATGGATTCGGCGCCATTCCGACGCCAGTAAGCATTGCCTAGCATGGCGTGCCGTTGGCCGTTTTCACTAACAACGTATTTAACCGGCAGGTCGCTGATCGTTTTAATGTGTTGGTGCAAGGCCGCGGCGAGATCCTCATTGGATCCGCCGTTGACGACCATGATGGCCTGCTCGCCAATGATAAAGGTCAGGTTGTTGTTGTGACCGTGGTTCTCAAAGGTCTCCGGCTGTGTGGCGCCAATCGCGCTGTAGACATGTTCGGATACCTGAATAGGTGCGTTGTACAAGGGGTTGCCGGGGTAATTGTCTAGCGCCCCGTACTCGCCGCGTTCCAAAGCCGTAAGGGCAGGAGTGTCCTCCGCCCAACTGGGCCCAATGGCCGAACCCAAGATTAAGCTCATGGTCAGTGCAATGTGTCTCATATCGACCTCGTTTGTTTGCGTGGGACCAATCTAAGCGGAAAATCGTTGCGCAGCGCGTCATATCGGTTAAACCTTAGTCGCATTATTCCAAAAAAGTATAAGGATAGATCGTTTATGAATGCTGGCTTTGATAGATTAGCCATCGGCAAAAAGAACCCAATAATGACAAGGTGACTTAGTGTGAAATCGCTATACGAGCCCGGTACACAAGACCTGATGCAAGCGGTCGCCAAAGAGGCGTCTCAGCTAAAGGGCAGTGACCGGCGAGATTTTCTACGCAAAGGTCTGGCAGTGGCCGCGGGCGTAACCGCCGGCGCAGCGACTCCGGCCATCGCAAAAGGCAATTCGGCTGACATGGCGCCGAACGTACCGAGCTGGACTAAGCAGCTGGGACGTGGCGTTGTTGCACGTCCCTATGGCCGCCCTTCAGACTTTACCGATTTGCAGCGCCGTACGGTGCCGTGGCTAACGGCTAGCCCCGAGAGCTCAATTTCTTTCTCTCCGCTGCAGGATTTGAAAGGGATCATTACGCCCAGTGGTCTGCACTTCGAGCGCTATCATGGTGGTATCCCAGAAGTTCCGCCGGAGTCTTACCAGTTGATGGTGCACGGGTTAGTCGACCGCCCGTTGATCTTCACCCTGGAAGATCTGATGCGTATGCCGTCAGTGACAGAAGTACGGTTCATCGAGTGCCCGGCTAACGGGGGAATGGAGTGGAAGGGTGCCCAGATGGAGGCGCTTCAGTTCACCCACGGCATGATCTCATGCTCCGAGTGGACTGGCGTTCGCTTGTCTACCTTGCTTGAGTACGTCGGTGTTAAACCCGAAGGCAAATGGGTCCTGGCGGAAGGATCCGATGCCGCCGGAATGTCCCGTTCTATTCCGATCGAGAAAGCCTTGGACGACGCCTTGATCTGTTACGCGCAAAACGGCGAGCCGTTGCGTCCCGAACAGGGTTTCCCAGTGCGTTTGATGAATCCGGGTTGGGAAGGCAACACCAGCGTTAAGTGGTTGCGCCGGCTGGAAGTGGGCGACAAGCCTTGGTACCACCGCGAGGAAACATCCAAGTACACGGATCTGATGCCTGACGGCCGCTCGCGCAAGTTCACCTTCGTGCAAGAGACCAACTCAGTGGTCACCAATCCTTGCCCCGAAAATCCGATCAAGCAAAAAGGCTTCATCGAAATTGAAGGCCTGGCCTGGTCGGGACGCGGCTCGATCAAAGCGGTGGATCTGTCCTTCGATGGTGGCGTGACCTGGCGCAAGGCCGAGCTCAAAGGCTTGGTGATTCCCAAGGCACTCACCCGGTTCAGCTTCAAGACCGAGTGGAATGGTGAGCCTTGGATGATTCAGTCTCGAGCGATTGATGACACAGGCTATGTTCAGCCGACGCTTGCGCAACTGCGTGAAGAGCGCGGCACGAACAGCATCTATCACAAGAACTCAATTCATACATGGAACGTGCATGCCAATGGGGAGGTACACAATGTTCAAATTACCTAGTGCCTTGATGGCAGCAGCTCTCCTGTGCGTGGGACCTGCGATGGCAGCCGATTTTGGTCGGCCCGCCACCGAGGCCGAAATCGCCGGCTGGGATATTGATATTCGTCCTGATGGGCAGGGTTTGCCCGTCGGTGGCGGTACCGCAGAGCAAGGTGAGCCGGTCTACGAGGCCAAGTGCGCAATGTGCCACGGCAGCTTCGGTGAAGGCGTAGATCGCTGGCCGGTGTTGGCTGGCGGCGAGGACTCGTTGACCGAAGATAAGCCGGAAAAAACCGTAGGTTCTTACTGGCCCTATGCCTCAACGCTATGGGACTACATCCACCGGGCCATGCCCTACACCGCGCCCCAGTCGTTGACTGACGACGAGGTGTACCAGATCACAGCCTACGTTCTGTATTTGAACGATTTGGTTGAATATGATTGGGAACTAAACCAAGACACCTTTGTTGAAGTTGAAATGCCCAATCAGGATTCCTTCTTCGTTGATAATCGTCCAGATGTTGTGAACACACGGTGTTTTGAAAACTGCGCCGATCCGGCGGCCTTGCAGGTGGTTGGAACCATTGGTGGGGTTAGCCCGACCGGTCACTTCAAGGAAGATAGCGGTGTTGCCTCGAGTCACTATGGCGACGATGCGCCGACTGACGAGGGCGAAGCTGTTGCGGTGGCTCTGTCCGCCGACGCGATCGCTGGCGAAGCGACCTATCAGCAGGCTTGCTTGGCTTGTCATGGATCAGGCATCGCCGGGGCACCCAAGGTGGGCGTCAAGGATCAGTGGACCCAGCGTGTTGCCCAGGGGCTTTCGACGATGGTTGAACATGCAATCCAGGGTTATCAGGGTGAGAATGGTTACATGCCGCCCAAGGGTGGTCACATGAATTTGAGCGACGAAGCCGTTGCACAAGCGGTGTCGTTCATGGCTGAGTCCAGCCAATAATCGAAACGGAGAGTCGATAATGATAATAAAGAGTCTTTTGGCAGGAGCTGTGTTGGCGGCTTCAACCATGGCAACCGCCGATGCGGTTGAGCAAGGTAAGGCCATTGCGTTTGACCGTAAAAAGGGTAATTGCCTGACCTGTCACCAGATGGAAGGCGGCACCTTGGCCGGTAACTGGGGCCCGCCGATTATGGCGATGAAAGCCCGTTACCCAAACAAGGCCGATTTGCGCGAGCAAATCTGGGACCCGACCAAGCGTAACCCAATGACATCAATGCCTCCGTTTGGACGGAACGGCATTCTGACCGAAGAAGAAATCGACCTGGTGGTCGAATTCGTACACAGTCTTTAAGTAGGAGAAGCAAAATGGATCGTCGATCTGTAATCCGCGTCGTAGGTGGCGCATTGGTAGCAGCAGTGGCATTGCCCAAGATGGCTTGGGCGGCCTGGAGCAAAAGCGCCATGGACGCAAATGAAAGCACCGCGGCCATGAACGAATTGTTTGGCATGAGCGATGTCACCACCAGTGCCGAGGTCAAACTAAAGGCGCCGGAAATCGCCGAAAATGGCGCTGTTGTGCCGTTGGAAGTTCGCACGGACATGGACGCCGAGCAAATCGCTATCTTTGTTGACAAAAACCCCTCGCCGTTGGTCATGACAGCGACCATGGGCGCCGGAACGGCTGGCTTGGTTAAGACTCGTGTTCGTATGGGTGAAACCTCGAACGTGGTTGCGGTCGTCAAGTCCGGCGGCAAACTGTACAGCGCGAACCAAGAAGTTAAAGTCACCATCGGCGGCTGCGGCGGTTAATAGGAGAATTTGAAAAATGGCTAAGAAGACAATTCGCGGAAAGGCGAAAGCTAAGAACGGTATGGTCGACGTTAAATTGTTGATGAAGCACCCCATGGAAACGGGTTTGCGTAAAGACAAAGACGGCAACCCTATCAAGGCACACTTCATCCAGACGGTGACCGCCACTGCAGACGGCAACACGGTATTTACCGCCGAGTTCAATACGTCAGTCTCGAAAGACCCCTACCTGGCCTTCAGCTATGCTGGCGAGAAGGGCGGCGCGTTGAATATCGCGTGGGCAGACAACATGGGTGACAGCGACGCGGCTGACATCAAAGTTAAGTAACGACAACTAACCTCCAGAGGGTGGGAATAATGAAAAAACTAACCCAGCTTGGAATGGTTTTCGGAATGGTCGTCAGTGCGTCTGCACTGGCCGGCCCCGAAGAAGATCGTACAGCTTTTCAAAACTTCTACGAAAAGCGTTTTCCTCAAGTCGTCGAGGGTGACTTCATCAACGGCGTTTACTCGATCCTACCGGGTGCGCGTGAGCAGTGGGAGGCCATCGAAGAATTTCCTCCTTACGAAGTCGCAATCGAAGAGGGTGAAGAGCTTTACAACACCGTGTTTGCCAACGGCAAGTCATTGGCGGATTGCTTTGACACCCCGGCCCAGCGCGAAAACTATCCCTATTGGGACAGCGAAAAGGGCAAAGTGGTCACTATGGAGCAGGCAGTCAACGACTGTCGTGTAGCCAACGGCGAGAAACCGTATAAGACCAAAAAAGGCGCCCTGGCGGCAGTTTCGGCTTATATGTCGTATGAATCCCGCGGCCAAGCCATCAACGTGGTCATTCCTGACGATCCTGCGGCCATTGCGGCCTATAACGAAGGCAAAGAGTTGTTCTACACCAAGCGTGGTCAGTTGAACTTTTCTTGCTCGGATTGCCACATGTACGGTGCAGGTTTGAATGCACGTGCGGACACCATGTCGCCGGCGTTTGGTCATGCCAGTCATTGGCCAGTTTACCGCTCTAAGTGGCAAGCCATGGGTACCTTGCACCGTCGTTTTGCCGGCTGTAATACCAACATCCGTGCTAAGCCGTTCAAGGCTCAGGGAACCGAGTATTCGAATCTTGAGTACTTCCTGACCTACATGAGCAACGGACTGGAATTCAACGGACCCGGCGCACGGAAATAAGGAGCGACAGCATGTTTAAAGGACTAGTAGGTGCCGTGATTCTAGGCAGTGCGATGTTGGCCAATGCAAGTCAGTCGGCGGATGCGGTGATTGCCGCAGCCACCGAGGCCAACAAGCAGGCGAAGAGCCTGGGCTATGAATGGAATGTGACGGGCAAGGCCATCAAGGCGGCTCAGGCAGCCTTAAAGGCGGGTAACGAAGCGGAAGCGCTAAAGTTGGCAGAGCATGCCAAGTACATGGCCGAGGCTTCAATCTTCCAGGCCGGTGACGAGAAGAAAAACTGGATGTTGCGGGTACCTAAGTAACCGCACAGTTAGTTAAAAAAGCCCCAATAGGGGCTTTTTTTTCGCCCAATAAAAAGGGCCCCTCAGGGCCCTCTGTGGATCGCCGTCAGATCAGACGAAGTCGCCTGGGTAGTCTGCGAATCCTGGGTTGGCAGTAACACCAACCACCTTGGGATTGTTGACCTTGGGTAGCCGGATTACGTCACGCTCGTCACGCTCGCTGCGCAGGTAGTCGGCAATAATGTCCCACAGCAGTCGCCCATCGGGTGTGCGGTTCACCGTGGCCCAGCCCGATACGCTATAGCTTTGATCGTCTTGAATGGGCGTGCCGTCGTCCAGGCGCACATCGCTGATGCGCTCGCCCAGAGGCTTGCTGGGCTCAATGGTGTAGTCCAGACCACCCACTCGCACCATGTCGCCACCGGATTGCAGGTAGGGGTCCGGGTCGAACAAGTTGTCCGCCACACCCTCGAGCATGTCCTTGATGGCCTTGCCGGTCATGGGCTGAACGTAGGTCTCTGAATAGGTGGTCGCGCACTGGTTCATCACGTCTTCCATGGTGATCCAGTCGCCTTTCAGGGTGGTGGTGCCCCAGCGAACGCCCGCGGACAGGCTGATGTCAGCTTTGTATTCCCAGCGCAGTGCATTGCAAATCACCTGGTCCCAAGTGCCCATGAAATTGCCGCGGCGGTAAAGGGTGCGATCGGCCTTGGCCAGTTTTTCGCTCAAGATGCTTTCATAGGTCTTGCCGACCCGAGCTGGGTTGTTCTGCCACTTCTTGTTGCGCGCCTCAATGACGGTCTCGTCGTATTGGGTCGAGCGCATTTGGGTGATGTAGGCTTCCATCTCTTTGTCGGCTTCTAACCACTCCGAGATTACCGGCATCTGTTGGTAATTCATCTGCTTGATCTGGCCGCCGTCGATCGCCATGTCCATGCAGCCAACAAACTTTCCGTTCGAACCCGCATTGGTGACCCAGCAGTCGCCGCCACCGGCGTTC
>CALKMT010000093.1 GCA_938091715.1 uncultured Litorivicinus sp. | reverse complement strand
GACAATCTTAATTCGGGTACTCGAGCCTCAAATGCGGGGGTTTATGTCTTGGACTTAGCCTCGCTCAATTTTCTCAGTGGTTTCGCCCGCAAGCCGATCAGTGATGTGCCGGCGGGCTTTATCGGGGACATGGCCAGTGTTGATTGGACCCAAGACGGCGTGAGCGATGCTGCCTACTTTGGGGTGGTGGCCGGCGACGCGCGGGCATCCTCCGGGGGGCTAAAACGGCTGGTCCAGTCCGGCCCCGGCCAGTTTGTGCTGACCTCCATGATGCCGGTGGCGGTGGGACAGCCCATAACCGCTGCGCCTAGCATGACCACGGATGGATCGGGCCAGCGCTGGGTCCATGTGGGCACGGGCCGACTGTTGGTCAGTGCGGACAATCAAAGTACTGAGGCCCAGGCGTTTTATGGGCTGCGTGAGTCTAGCGCCCTGGACGCGGTGATTAGCGAGTGGGTTGAGGTCGGCGGAGTGGATCGCGCAACCGATGGCACATTGACGCCGGCCAGCTACGCCGTTGATGGCGACAGCGTGACCACGGTGGATCAGTTAAACGAGAAAATTGCCCAGAAAGGCGCTTGGCGCAGGGCAATGACCTTTGACGGGACCGCACCCTCGGGCCGGGTAGTCGAACCTGCGGTGGTCCTTGAAGATTTAGTGTTGTTCACCGAATACAGCCCCGACGGGTTGTTGTGTCAGCCCAGCGGCTTCAGCCGATTGTTTGGACTGGATTTGGCGAACGGTGTGCGGCGGATGGATTCGGGCCTGGCGTTGGTGGATGACAGTGGCGAGACCCAGTTATTGACCTCGGTTTCGATTGGATCCGGCTTGGCCTTCAGTCCACTGATTCATAGCTCGACCGGCGAGTTTGGTGGTGATCAAGTCATCGTGGCCGACGACAAGGGCGGCTACACCTTTCAGTCGATTTTGTTGCCGTCGGTCCAAGGCGGGCGCGAAAGTTGGAGGCAAGTCGAATGGTAAATCGTGGCTTTTCCCTGATCGAGCTATTGATAGCGCTGACCATACTGGCCATCGTGGCGGCGTTTGCGGTGCCCTCTTACGGGGCCTACGTGACTGAAACTCGGCGCAGTGATGCGCACATTGCGCTGATTCGAGTGGCACAACAACAAGAGCAATTTCATTCACTGAATTCAAACTATGCCACGGCGCTTACCGATCTAGGAGCGGCCGGACAGTCCGCACAGGGGTATTACACCCTCAGTCTGGCCAACGTCGGATGCACCACAGGGTACGTCGGATGTTTCCAAGTCACGGCAACGGCGGTTGGCGCCCAAGCATCGGATACCGCTTGTGCCACGCTGTCACTGGATCAATCGGGCCTGCGCAGCGCTACGGGCGGTGGAACAGAGTGCTGGCCCTAGCACTCGATCGGGCGGCCATTGGCCATCTCATCTCGGCCATCCCGATTGCGGTCCTGGGTTCGGCGGGTTCGCCCGGTTCTGGACAGGACCAGACCCCGGGGCTCTAAAAACGGTGGGGTACAGACAATCCAGGTCCCGTTGTCGCTGGCGCCACTGGGATAAAATCGGATCGGAGGACGGCGAAATCCAGCCCATCTGGAATGTTCGCTGGCCACTTGATGGTGCCCAGGAATGGCCCAACCGGTCGCGGTTGGCTGAATTTCTACTGCGTGGCCTTGGATAATCGCCAACTGGCGCGCCATGGCGCTCAGCGATGCCAAGCTTGAGAGGCTTGTTTGAACCCGCGCCCGTTCAGATTGTTGCTGCTGCCCCATCACCGCGAACAACGCAATCGTGCTCAACAGTGCTAAAACCAACAAAGATTCGATTAGACTATGGCCTGCATGCTTCATAGGCAGCATTAGAGTGGGGTTTGTTGATTGGCACCATCAGCCAAACCCGACGCATTGCGTACGAATATTCAGAGACTTAACCGCATGGCGAAAGCCCTAAACCTAGCCCTAGCACAGCCCGAATTTCGACTGGGGGATCTATCATTCCAAGTCGAACAGGTGGTGACGCTGGCCAAGCAAGCCGCACAGCAGGGCGCTGAGGTGGTCGTTTTCCCCGAGCTGTGGCTGCCAGGTTATCCAGCCCTGGATCTGTTGTATCGCGCCGACCTACAACCCAGGGTCGAGGGTGCAATCGCCCAGATCGCTCGGGAACTGCAGGATGTGTGTGCTGTCCTCATCGGTTATCCACGGCCAGCGGATCAGGGATTTGTGGGTCAAAGCTCGCCGGATGGCGGCGCTCGCCCCTCGCTGTATAACTGCCTTGGCCTGATCGGTGATGGCCAGGTGTTGGGGGAGCATCGCAAGCGGGCCCTGCCGAATTACGAAGTGTTCGACGAGCGGCGTTATTTTCAGCCCGGAGCGTCTGCGACCGTCATTCCTTATCGTGGCGTGAATCTGGGCTTACTGGCCTGTGAAGACGTGTGGGTTCCCCAGGGCGTCGATGAGACCATTGAAGCCGGGGCCGAGCTGTTACTGGTCGCGAATGCGTCGCCCTATCATCGCGGTAAATGGGCCGAACGTCAGGCGCGTCTGAGTGACATTGCGCGCACCCATCAAACACCGGTGTTGTACACCAATGCCGTGGGTGGCCAAGACGATTTGGTCTTTGACGGAGATGCCCAGGCGTATAACTCGGCCGGAGAGCTGGTCGCCCGAGCGCCCTTGTTCGAACCCAGTCTGTTGATGTGCCAATTCCAAGACGATGTCTTGATGGGTAGCGAGGTGGCCCCGGCCCCCAACCCCTGGGGCGAGGTCTACGACGCGTTAGTGTTGGCGACCCGGGACTACATTCAAAAAAACGGATTTCCTGGGGTCATTCTGGGCTTGTCCGGGGGCATTGATTCGGCGTTGACACTGGCCATTGCCGTGGACGCACTGGGTCCCGAGGCGGTAACCGCCGTGATGATGCCGTATCACTACACGGCCGATATCTCCAAGGACGATGCCGCCGAGCAGGCCTTGGCCCAAGGGGTCGAGTACCGAGTCGCGCCAATTATCGAACCCGTTGAGGCCCTCAAAGCGCAGATTCTTCCGATCCTGGGCGATCGTTCGCTGGGTACCACGCTTGAAAATCTGCAAAGTCGCAGTCGCGGTGTGATTCTAATGGGCTTGTCCAATGCCACCGGCCGACTGGTCCTGACCACCGGCAACAAGAGTGAGCTCGCGGTGGGATATGCCACCCTGTATGGAGACATGGCGGGGGGCTACAACGTGCTTCGTGATGTCCCCAAAACCTGGGTGTTTGCCCTGTCGGAGTATCGAAACTCTATAGGGCCGGTCATCCCCCAGCGGGTGATTGATCGTCCGCCCTCGGCCGAGTTGGCACCCGACCAAGTCGATACCGATTCGCTACCCGACTATCCGGTGCTGGACGATATTCTTGAGCGCTACCTGTCAGCCCACGAAAGCCCCGAGCAAATTATCGCCGCGGGCCACAGTGCCGACACGGTTAAGCGCGTGGTGCGTTTGGTCAATATCGCTGAGTACAAACGACGCCAGGGAGCGGTTGGCCCTCGTATTACGCCGAACAGCTTTAACCAGGACCGCCGGGTGCCTATCACCCAACGCTGGCATTAAGTCTAGAAAAAGGTCTCGGTGGCGCCGGCCGCGCGTCCTGGGGTTCTGACCTCGACGTCCGCGCGCAGTTTTTGCTCGGGGATCAGGCTTGGGTCTTGCCGACGCAAGTCAGTAAACGCCAACAAACGCTGATGCAATTCTCCGCTTTCGCCAAACAAGCCGAAGGTGGTGCGGTGCGTCCAGTCTTGCCCACCTTGGGTCAGGCTATTCGGATAGCCATACCCTTGGTCAGTATTTTCAACATATTGTGGGTAGTTCTCGGCCAAGGTCTGCAGTGCCCGTTGGGCTACCTCGGTCTCGCCCAGCGCATCCGCCGCCAGCGCTTTGATAATCAGTGCATCAATGACCGCAGGCGCACTGGGAAAGTTATCGATGACCACGCTGGCCCGGTTTGAAGCGGCCACCCAAGCCTCGCGCTCGACGTAATAACTGGCGATTTCAATCTCTTGTTCGGCCAGTCGCTGACGGGTGTAAATCAGACGCAGTCGGGCGTCGGTGGCATAGGGGCTGTCGGGGTATTCCCTAAGCAGTCGGCGGAAGTCCTGTGCCGCCTCTAACAGAGTGCTGGCATCGCGGCTGTAATTGTTGCCGGGCAAGAACCGGCTGACCACGGTGAAGCCCTCTTGAAAGCTGGCCAACCCTTTTAGGTACAGTGCGTAATCCGCAAACTCATCCTCGGGGTTTAGCCGCAAGAAACGATCGGCACTGGTGCGGGCCAACGCCTCGTTGCCCTGACGTAAATAGGCGTAGACGGTCCATAGCTGTGCGTTTCGCGCGTAGGGGCCAAAGGGGAACCGGCTATCAATTTCTTCGAGCGCATCAATGGCCTGCTCCCAGCGGCTGGCATCTAAGTGCCCAACGGCGTCCTGATACAACTCCGCCTCGCTCTGGCGATTGGCGTTTTGCAGGGTGGAACACGCGCTCAGGGTCACGGCGAGGACTAAGGTGATGAAATATTTTGGCATGGAGGCTCGATCACTTTGTTAACCTTGTCTATTCAAACAGAAAAACGTGATTTGGGGCAGTCTTTTGGACGACGCAGGCCTAGAAGCCATAATACCACCCGACCTTTCCGGCCAGCGAGTTGATGCAGCAGCCGCGGCATTGTTTCCGGATTTTAGTCGCTCCCGTCTGACCGCCTGGATTCGGGACGGCCGAATGACGGTCGACGGCGAAGTACTTAAACCCAAGCTCAAGGTTTTCCAGGGCCAGCGCCTGGCCCTTCAGCCCGGTGAGCAAGCGGAAACTCGATGGATCGCCCAGGACATCCCGGTGCCGGTGCTGTATGCAGACGACGACATTATCATTGTCGACAAGGGCATCGGACAGGTGGTGCACCCAGGGGCGGGCAATCCTGATGGCACACTGGTCAATGGCCTGCTGCATCAGTTTCCTGATCTGGAAACCATCCCCCGCTGCGGCATCGTTCATCGAATCGACAAGGACACCAGTGGCTTGCTGGCGATTGCTCGATCCGAACGGGCGCACAAGTCACTCACCGCCCAACTGCAAGATCGCAGCATGGGGCGCGAGTATTGGTGTGTGGCACTTGGCGAAATACGGTTCTCGGGGCAGGTCGACGCACCCATCGGCCGGCATCCCAGCCAGCGCACCCGCATGGCCGTGGTCGGCTCGGGGCGCGAAGCGCTGACCCATTATCAGATTGCAAACCGCTTCCCGGCGGCGACCGAATTATTGGTCACCCTGGCGACCGGTCGCACCCATCAGATCCGGGTGCACATGGCGCACATCGGACACCCGTTGTTGGGCGACCCGGTTTATGGCGGCAACCGGCCTTTGCCTTCGACGGCACCGCCCGAGCTCAAAGCTGCACAGCAGCGTTTGAATCGCCAAGCCCTGCATGCCCAGCGTCTTAGCTTGATTCACCCCGCGGATCAACAGTTGTGGAGCTGGGAATCTGAATTGCCGGCGGACCTGGCCGAGCTGCAACAGGTACTTCAAACCCTATGATCGAGCTGCAAGTGCCCGCTGGGGTCCGGGGCGTGATGACGACCCGCGAGGGCGGCATTTCTAAAGGCGACTATGCGTCCTTAAATCTGGGTACCCATGTTGAGGATGACCCCGTCAAGGTTGAATTCAATCGAGCCCGATTGACTCAACGATTAGGGGTCCCTCTGGCCTGGATGAATCAGGTGCACGGCGTGGACTGTGTTTATCGCAGTGCTGCGGACAACATTCCGACCGCCGATGCCCAATGG
>CALKMT010000092.1 GCA_938091715.1 uncultured Litorivicinus sp. | reverse complement strand
GGCCAGATCGCCCAGGGATTCGTCGACCCAGGCGGCATCCACCACCAGGGTTTGACCCGTCCGCTGATCCGCGGCAAAGCTGACGTCTTCGAGCAATCGCTCGAGCAGGGTATGCAGGCGTCGAGCGCCGATGTTTTCGATTCGCTCGTTGACCTCAAAGGCCAGTTGCGCTAGGCGCTGGATGCCGTCGGTGGCAAATTCCAGCGACACCTGCTCGACACTCAAGAGGGCCTGATACTGATTCACCAAGCTAAAATCCGGTTCGGTCAGAATGCGCTCGAACTCCTGCGGCCCCAGGGCGTCTAGCTCGACACGGATGGGCAGGCGGCCCTGCAACTCGGGGATCAAATCCGAGGGTTTGGCCAAATGAAAGGCACCCGAGGCCACGAACAAAATGTGGTCGGTCTTGATCGGCCCGTACTTGGTGTTAACGGTGCAGCCCTCGATCAGAGGCAACAGGTCCCGTTGCACCCCCTCCCGGGAGACATCCGCGCCGCCTTGACTGCCCTGGCGAACCACCTTGTCAATCTCATCGATGAATACGATGCCGGATTGTTCGACTCGCTCGATTGCCTTGCCACGGATGTTCTCGTCGTTGACCAGACGGGCGGCTTCTTCTTGTTCCAACAAGCGCATGGCATCGGCCACGGTCACCCGACGGTCTTTTTGGTGCTGCTGGCCCATGTTTTTGAACAGCCCCGACAGCTGACTGGCCATTTCTTCCATGCCCGGAGGCGTCATGATGTCGACATTCGGGGGCTGTTGGGCCAGGGCCACGGTGATTTCTTTGTCGTTCAAATCCCCCTCGCGCAGCTTTTTTCTAAGCAGCTGTCGGGTTTGATTGTTCTCGTCGCTTTCTTCGCCGCGGGCCCGGGGCAGCAGGGCATCCAATACCCGTTCCTCGGCGGCGTCCTTGGCCGCGTTGCCCACCGATGCCATTTCACTCTGGCGGGTCTCTTTTAGGCTGGCTTCGACCAGATCTTTAATAATGCTGTCGACTTCGCGCCCGACATAGCCGACTTCGGTGAATTTGGTCGCCTCGACCTTGATAAAGGGCGCATCGGCCAGGCGCGCCAAGCGCCGTGCGATT
The DNA here is from genome assembly GCA_938091715.1 of uncultured Litorivicinus sp. GTDB lineage: Bacteria > Pseudomonadota > Gammaproteobacteria > Pseudomonadales > Litorivicinaceae > Litorivicinus. The sequence goes on along the minus strand of CALKMT010000092.1, from coordinate 13,729 downwards.
TCGGTCTTGCCGACCCCGGTTGGGCCGATCAACAGGATGTTCTTAGGTGTGATTTCCTGCGCCATGTCGCTGGCGAGCTGCAATCGGCGCCAGCGGTTACGAAGGGCGATGGCCACCGATCGTTTGGCCGCGGCTTGGCCGATAATGTGTTTGTCCAGCTCGGTAACAATTTGCGCCGGCGTCATGCTCACGATTGCGTCTCCATCGTTTCGATGATGTGGTTGTGGTTGGTGTAGATGCAGATGTCCCCTGCGATGGTTAGCGCGCGTTTGACGATCGCCTCCGCGCCCAGGTCGGTCTCGGCCATCAAGGCCATGGCAGCGGATTGCGCAAAGGGTCCACCGGAGCCGATCGCGATCAGGCCGTCTTCGGGTTCCATCACGTCGCCGTTGCCGGTGATGATCAGGCTGGCGGTTGGATCGGCTACCGCCAGCAGGGCTTCTAGGCGTCGCAGGGCGCGGTCGGTGCGCCAGTCTTTGGCCAGCTCGACTGCGGCCCGGGTCAATTGCCCGGAATGCTTCGACAGCTTTTCTTCAAATCGTTCAAACAGGGTAAAGGCGTCCGCCGTGCCCCCAGCAAAGCCCGCCAACACTTGGCCGTTGTGCAGCCGACGCACCTTGCGGGCGTTGCCTTTCATGACCGTATTGCCCAGCGTGACTTGGCCGTCACCGCCGAGGCAAACCTGCCCGTTTCTGCGAACCGAAACGATGGTAGTTCCGCGCATTTGATCCATTGCCGATGCTCCTTGCGTTGGACGTATTGAGTGTGATCGATTGGGGAATTTTCAAGCCGGCTTAGCGGCGCAGAACTAAATACTCATAGCCTTGGCGGATCAATTGATCCTGAATCACAAAGCGTTTGCGGTCCTCGGGAAAGGGCCCGACGATGAGGCGGTGCCAACCACCTCGGGTCTCGATTACCGGCTCAAGGTTCATCATGAGCAGCTTGACCCGAGTGGCCTCGGCGTCTTTGACGTCTCGGAAACTGGCGACTTGCAGATAGACTTTGCGGTCATCTTTGGGTCGGTCGTCCACGACCTCGACTTCAACCGGGACCTCGGTGTTAACCAAAATATCGTAAAACCGAAAAGTGCCGCTGGGGGCCGCAGCCCGCTGTTCTTCGGTTTCTGGTGCGGCGGGGATGCTCGGCGCTGGGGTCGAGACCGGCTCGGGCTCTCTGATGGCCAACCAAGTCAGAAAGCCACCGATAAACACCGAGGCCACGGCGAGGACCGTTAAGCGGGGTCCCAGGGCCGGCATATCGGCCTCGGGTGGCTGCTTGCCTCGGGTCACATCCGCTCCGGTGCGCTGGCGCCCAAAATGGCCAGGCCGTTTCGAATGACCTGACCGGCGGCATGACACAGAGCCAAGCGAGCCTGTGGCAACGGGGCGTGGCCATCCAAGACTCGGGTGTTGTTGTAGTACCCGTGAAAAGCGGCGGCCAGATCGTTTAGGTAGTGAACCAGGACGTGCGGCGCTCGGTCCTTGCTGGCTCGCTCGATCAGTGCCGGGAACTTGCCGATGGCGGTGGCCAGCTCTTTTTCGTCCTCTTGGGTCAGGGCAGACAAGTGCTCTAGTCCACTTTGGACGTCAAATTGCCCTCCGGCCTCGGCCAGCTTGCGGGTTAACGCGTGCACCCGGGCATGGGCGTATTGGATGTAGTACACCGGGTTGTCTTTGGATTGGCGCGTGGCCAGATCCAAGTCGAAATCCATCGGCACGTCGACCTTACGGCTGGCGTAAAAAATCCGGGCGGCATCGTTTCCGACTTCGCCGCGCAGGTCTTCTAAGGTGATGAATTCCCCTGAGCGCGTCGACATTTGGGCTTTCTCGCCTTGGCGATACAGGCTGACGAACTGAACCAGCTGAACCTCGATCCGCGCGGGATCAAAGCCCAGGGCTTCGGTGGCGGCCTTGATGCGTGGGATGTATCCGTGGTGGTCGGCACCCCAGACATAAATAACGCGATCGAACCCGCGTTTGAACTTATTGCGAATATAGGCAACGTCGGATGCGAAGTAGGTGGTTTCGCCGTTGTCACGCTTTAGCACTCGGTCCTTGTCGTCGCCAAAGGCGGTCGAGCGGAACCACAGGGCGCCTTGGTCCTGAAAAGTGTGGCCGGCTTGAATGAGGTCTTGCATCGCCAAGTCCACATCGCCCTGATCCATCAAGGACTTTTCGGAAAACCACTCGTCAAACACCACCTGGAAATCACCGAGGTCGTCTCGGATGCCGGCCAGGATGCCGTCCAACGCCGCGCGACGGAATACGTCCCAACCGTCCTCGCCGTGTAAGGTTTTGCCCCGGGCAATGACGGCATCAATGTAGGCCTCTTTGTCGCCCTCGGGGGCATCCGCTGGCAGGTCGTTTAGAATTTGATCGGCGGACACCTGGTACTGGTCGCCGATTGTGGCGTGCAGTGCGTCGGCGATTTCGGCGATGTAATCCCCTTGATAGCCATTGGCCGGGAAGGGCAGTGCTGCGCCCATTTTCATTTGGTAGCGCAACCAAACGCTGGCCGCCAAGATGTGCATCTGACGCCCGGCGTCATTAACGTAATATTCTCGCTGCACCCCGTGTCCGGCAAAGGCCAACAGGTTGGCCAGTGAGGCGCCATAGGCGGCCCCTCGGCCGTGGCCGACGTGCAGAGGGCCGGTCGGGTTGGCACTGACAAATTCGACCTGAATGAAGTCGTTCAGGGCCACACCCCGACCGTAGTCACTTCCGGCGGTCAGCGCCTCACGGATGGGCTCCAGCGCCACCCCTTGGGCCAAGCGGAAGTTGATAAAGCCGGGACCGGCGATCTCGACGCCTGTGATGGCGGGATCGTTAGGCAATGCCGCCACCAAGGCTTGCGCCATTTCTCGGGGTGGCAGGCCCGCGGGCTTGGCCAGCATCAGAGCCAGGTTGCTGGCCCAGTCTCCGTGCGCGGGGTCGCGAGTCTGCTCAACCTGGATTTTGGGCGCGATGTCGGCGCGCAAAATTTCTTGCTGCTTCAGTTGCTCGATGGCTTGGTTTAACAGGCTTTCTACGGTGGCTTTCATGGGGCATCTCATGTGGTCAGGGCGCGATTATCCCGACTGCGCCCCGTGGGGTCAAAACAGATCTTGCGGATCGATGTCCAAACCGCGCCATAAGGTGCGCGGTGTGGCTGGAATGGGGGTGTTCAATACCTGTCTGAGGGCCTGGCGAGGCCCCATCAATAACAGTTGAGCGTGGTATTGGCCGGCCCTTCGTTCCATCGGTGCAGGCGTCGGGCCCATCAGTTTGACGCCGTTCAAATGAGGTTTCAGGGCTGCGGCCAAGTCGTGCAGGTGTTGCATGGCCACCCCGGCATGGGCAGAGCGGGCCCGCCACAGCGCCATGTGACCGTAGGGCGGCAGGTGTCCGCGCTTGCGCATGGTCAGCTCGTCCTGTGCTAGGGCGGCGTAATCGCCCTGCATCAACCGCGGCCAAATCGGGTGATCCGGCTGGTGGGTTTGCACCCACACCTGGCCCGGTCGGTCGGCCCGGCCCGCGCGCCCCATGACTTGAACCAAGGTTTGCCCCAGCCGCTCGAGTGCCCGGAAGTCGCCGGAAAACAGTTGGGCATCCGAATCGACCACCACCACGCAGGTCAGATTGGGCAAGTCGTGACCTTTGGCCAGCATTTGGGTGCCGACCAGCACTCGGGGTGCGCCGTCCTGCGCCAGTTGCAACAGCTTGCCGGCGCCCCCGGCGCCTGCGGTATCGCGATCAATACGAGTGACCGGATAGGGGGCCATGGCCAGCTCCAGTGTTTGCTCCAGGCGCTGGGTGCCCTGGCCTAGGATTGACAGGCGTTCGTCGCAACTCGGACAACGGGCGGGCCAGGGGGCCTGGTAGTCGCAGTGATGGCACCACAACTTTTTCGGTTCTCGATGCACCGTCGGCCGAGCGTCGCAGCTGGGGCACTCGGGGTGATAGCCACAGCTATGACAGGTCAGTACCGGCGCAAAACCGCGCCGATTTAAAAATACTAAGGCTTGTTCACCCCGTTCCAGGGTATCGCGGATGGCACTCAGCGCTTTGTCCGACAGGCCCTCGTGCAAGGTCAGGCCGCGTAGGTCAATCAGGGCTTGTGCGGTGGGCTGGGCCGCTCGTGCCCGCTGGTTCAAATAGCACGCGCCAAAGCGGCCGGCCTCGCGGTTGGCGATGGATTCCAGGGACGGCGTGGCACTGCCGAGCACCACCGGTACCTTGCGCCGGGCCCCCAATACAATGGCCAGATCCCGGGCGTGGTAACGCGGCGATTCGGCCTGTTTGTAGCTGCCATCGTGTTCCTCGTCGACCACGATCAGGCCCAGATCCGGCAAGGGGGTCAGCAATGCCGAGCGGGTGCCGATCAAGATGGATTTTTTGTTGCGGGCCATTTCGCCATAGCCCTGCCAGCGCAGGCCATCGGACAGGGCAGAGTGCAGGTGCAATACCTGGCCGGGAAAGCGGCGCTCAAAGCGGCCGACCAGTTGGGGCGTCAGTCCAATTTCAGGCACCAGGACCAACACCTGTTGGCCGGCCTCGACTAGGGGCTGCGCCAGTTGCAGGTACACCTCGGTTTTGCCCGACCCGGTGACTCCCTCGAGCAACCAGGGTTTAGGTGCGCCGGTGACCTGCTCGATGACTCGGGCCTGTTCGGCGTTCAGGCTCAGGGGAGTCTCGGCCGCCTGGCGAGGCATCTCGGCGGGCAACAAACTGCCGCGCTCGATCAAGGCCCGGGCCGGAGTCCAGCCGAGGGATTTGAGCGCCGGCACGCAAATCGGCGCTTGGCTGGCCTGCCAGATCGCCTGACGAACAGAGCCCTTGGGCTTGGGATGCTCGGGGTTCCAGCGCCAAGCTTGGGTCACGGGGGTGAACGGTCGACCCTGGCGGCCCCATTTGGGCAAGGCGCTTTGCAGCAGGGTCTCAAGACCCACGCCATAGTAGTCGCTGGCCCAAGACAGAAACGCCAAGTGCTCAGCGTGCAGCAAGGGCGCTGAGTCGATGACTTCGTCGATCGCCTTGAGTTCTGCCGCGTTGTCGGGTGTCTCCAAGGTGCCGGTCACGACCCCCATCACCTGACGTTGCCCTAGGGGAACTCGCACTCGAGTACCGGTGGCCACCGGGCCATCATGGGTATAGGTCAGATCTCGGCCGAGCGGGGCAAGGACCCGGACAGACAGGGCAATCACAGATGTTGGCACTCTAATCCATTGGGGTGTAGTATTCGCGACCCGATGTGGTGCTGGGAAAGGGTCCCAGTGGCGACATCATGAAAACACTGAGGGCTAGCGCCATGCAAGAAGGTATCCATCCGGCTTACGCCGAAGTCAACGTGACATGCTCATGCGGACACGTTCACCAGATCAAGACCACGCTAAAAGACAGCTTTACCGTGGACGTTTGTGGCGAATGCCACCCGTTCTACACCGGCAAGCAGAAGACACTCGACGTTGGCGGCCGTATCGATCGCTTCAACAAGCGCTTTGGCAGCCTGACCGCGAAAAAGTAAGTTTTTCGACGCGTCAAAAAGCCCGGCCACGCCGGGCTTTTTTATGCCCTCAATAATGGGTTTAGGTTGGCGTAGATCCGTTTTTGGAATATCGTTCCATAAACTACCCACCACGAGTAATTCCCCCCATGGCGGACATCCGACAAGAAGCGCTGGACTATCACGAACATCCCCGTCCAGGAAAATTAGAAATCGCGCTCACCAAATCCACCGAGAGTGCGCACGACCTGGCTCTGGCTTACAGTCCTGGCGTTGCTGAGCCGGTGCGAGAGATTGCCCGGGATCGGGAAAATGCCTATCGCTACACGGCCAAAGGCAACCTGGTCGCGGTGATTTCCAATGGATCTGCCATCCTGGGCCTGGGCAACCTTGGCGCCCTGGCCTCCAAGCCGGTTATGGAAGGTAAGTGCGTTCTGTTTAAGCGGTTTGCCAACATCGACGCGGTGGACATCGAGGTCGATGTGGCCGATCCGTTGCAGTTTGTTCAGGTGGCTGCAGCCATTGGCGAGAGCTTTGGTGGCATTAACCTAGAGGACATCAAGGCGCCCGAGTGCTTTGAGATCGAGCGCTTGCTGTCAGAGCGCCTCTCGATTCCTGTGTTTCACGACGATCAGCACGGAACCGCCATTGTCACCGCGGCGGCGATGCTGAACGCACTCGAGGTCCAGGGTAAGACCCTGGAAACAGCGCGGATTGTTTGTCTTGGTGCCGGGGCCGCGGCGATTGCTTGCATGCGCCTGCTGATTACTTTGGGTGCCAAGCGAGAGAATCTGTTCATGATTGATCGCAAGGGCGTCATCCACCGTGGTCGCGATGACCTGAATCAGTACAAAGCGATGTTTGCGGTCGAGACCGGGGCTCGGACCTTGGCGGATGCGATGGAGGGTGCGGATGTGTTCCTGGGTCTGTCCGGGGCTAATCTCTTGAGCGAAGAAAACCTGATGCGCATGGCGCCCAAGCCTGTGGTGTTTGCCTGCTCGAATCCGGATCCTGAAATTTCACCGGAAATCGCCAATGCCGCTCGGGACGACCTGATCATGGCCACGGGGCGCAGTGACTATCCCAACCAAGTCAACAACGTGCTGTGCTTTCCCTTTATTTTCCGTGGCGCCCTGGATGCCCGCGCCAGCACGATCAACGACGACATGAAGGTGGCGGCGGTCAACGCGATTCGTGATATCGCGAAAGAACCGGTGCCCACCGAGGTGGAGGCGGCCTATGAAGGGGCGCACTTTGAATTTGGTCCGGATTACATTTTGCCCAAGCCCATGGACACCCGATTGCTGCCTCGCATCCGCGATGCGGTAGCCGCAGCGGCTCATGCATCGGGGGTGGCGCGTTTAGTCCCCTAAAACAGTGAGGCGGCGTCTTTGACGCTGGGCCCTCGAGCTCGCTTCGCGGCTGCGCTCTGCTCTTCGGTTTGTGCGGTTTCTTGCTGAGGCGCGCCCTCGGCTAGGAACCATTCCTTGATGCCTTCGTTGCGCCCGTTGACCGCCTGTCCGGTCTGTGGATCAACCCGTACCTGAACAACGCCTGCGGTCGGTTCCAGCGGCACAATGGGCTGTCCTTTCAGTGCCACACGCATAAAGTCGATCCAAATCGGCAGGGCCGCCGCTCCGCCATATTCCCTGCGCCCCAGGGTCTCGGGGTTGTCCAGGCCGACCCAGGCACTGGCGGCGACACTTTCGTGATACCCGTTAAACCAGGCGTCCACCTGGTCATTGGTGGTGCCGGTCTTGCCGGCGATGTCGTCACGCTCCAGCGCTTTGGCGCGCCGGGCGGTGCCGCGCTGAACGACGTCTCTGAGCATGGAGTTCATCAGGAACCCAAGGTCAGGATCCAGCACCTGGGGTGCCCAGCGCACGTCAAAGGTTTCGGACACCAGGCGAACCTCTGGGACGGGTTCGAGTTGAGCGGCGCTGACCGGATCGACCGGGGGTTCCGGGCACAGATCGGTACAGGCCTTGGCTGGTCGGGTTTGCAAAACGACGCGGCCCAGGGCGTTTTCAACGCGATCAATTAGCCAGGGCTCCACTTGGTAACCGCCGTTGGCAAAAATCGCATAGTGGGTGGCCATTTCAAGGGGGCTTAGGCTGCCGGATCCGAGTGCCAAAGACAGGTTGCGCGGCAGGTTTTGAGTGTCGATTCCCAACCCAGCCATGCGTTCTAGCGTGGGCCGAACGCCCATTTTTCTGAGTAACCGTACGCTGACCAGGTTGCGCGAACGATACAGGGCCTCGCGCAGTCGAGTTGGGCCATAAAACTTGCCGCCGGAGTTTTGCGGACGCCAAGCCGAGGCCAGCTCGCCGGAGTCAAACACAATGGGGGCATCGTTGATGATCGAGGCGGGAGTGTAGCCGGCCTGCAGGGCCGACGTGTACAGAAAGGGCTTGATACCCGAGCCCACTTGGCGATTGGACAGCAGGGCGCGGTTGAATTTGGAGTCGGTAAAGTCAAAGCCCCCGATCAATGCCCGTATGGCACCGTCTTTAGGATTCACGGCCACAAACGCGGCCTGCGCGTCGGGCAATTGCGCCAGGATCGGTGGGCCAAATTTGGGTAAGCGCACCATGTCGCCGGGGGATAAAAAGCTCGTGTCCGCAGGCTCGCTGCCCAGGGCATCACGGTGCGCCAGTCGGGCTCGGGCCCATTTCCATGCGTCCGGTCCCAACTCATGCTGAGCCCCATCGGCGGTTAATAGCCGCAGGACTTGCGCGCCAGATTCCAACACCACCGCCGGCCGTAAGCCGCCGATATCGGCCCGCATTTGTTGCAACTCAGCCAAGTACTCGGTGGGATCGGTCAGCTGTTTTTCTGGGCCACGCCATCCGTGTCGGCGGTCGTATTCCAACAGGCCGGTCATGACGGCTTGTTGAGCGGCGGCCTGCTCTTGGGTGTTGATGCTCAGGTGCACTCGGTAGCCATCGGTATAGATCGCCTCTCCCAGGCGTTGCTCTAACTCGAAGCGAGCGGCCTCGGCGACCCAAGGCGCCTCAAAGTCGAGCTCTTGCTGATAGACCGACGCGGTGATGGGTTGCGCAATGGCCTGGTCGTGCTGTGCCTGATCAATAAATCCCAGCCCCAACATGCGGCCAATGATCCAGTCTCGACGGATTAACGCCCGCTCGGGGTTGTTGACCGGATTAAAAGTCGAGGGGGCTTTGGGCAGTCCGGCGATCATGGCAGCCTGAGCCAGGGTCAGCTCGTCCAGCTTGGCGTTGTAATAAATTCGCGCCGCCGCCGCGACACCGTAGGCCCGTTTGCCCAGGTAAATCTTGTTCAGGTACAGCTCTAGGATTTCGTCTTTTGACAGGGCTTGCTCAATCTCCAAAGCCAGCAGGATCTCTTTGAACTTACGCACAAAGGTTTGTTCGCGGCTTAAAAAGTAGTTACGCGCCACCTGCATGGTGATCGTGCTGCCGCCAGATTGGATCGAACCGGTACTGGCCAGTTCGAAGGCGGCGCGGGCCAAGCCCAGCGGGTCAATGCCCACATGGCGTTCAAATCCATCGTCCTCGGCGGCCAAAAAGGCATGAATCATGGACTGCGGTACCTCGGCTAGTACCACCGGCTCGCGACGCTTTTCGCCAAACTCTGCGATCAGTTTTTGATCGGCTGAAAACACCCGTAAGGGGACCTGTAATCGGACGTCGCGCAAGGCCTCTGGGTTAGGCAGTTGGGGCTTTAGGTAGGCATACACGCCGGCGGCCAAAAAACCACCAAGGATGCCAAGTCCCAAACCTAAAAGCAGGCTGTATTTAAAAAACGTGCGCAAATCTAAGCGGCCTATTACAGGGAGTGAGTTGGATTATAGGGAAGTATTCCCTTCATAGTCATTTGCGAGTCCGGAATCTGTGTCCTTTACTTGATGGAGGTTTGCCCTTTGGGTCAAGCGTAACAGATCACATTTTGAATAGGACTCGGTCGATGCGAGTGGGTAAATCCCAGTCAATTATCGGATTGGATATTTCCAGTTCGGCAGTCAAGCTGATAGAGCTATCCCGCTCCGGACGAGCAGGCGGACGCCTGCGTGTCGAAAGTTATGCGGTCGAGCCGCTGCCCCCTGGGGCGGTGATCGAAAACAGCATCGCCGACGTGGAATTGGTCGGGGCTTCGATTCGGCGAGTAGTCGAGCGGGCCAAGACCAAGACCAAGCGGGTGGCGTTGGCGGTATCCGGTGCGACGGTGATCACCAAAGTGATTCACATGCCTATCGGTTTGTCGGACGCGGAAATGGAAAGCCAGATCGCCCTGGAGGCGGATCAATATATTCCATACCCGCTGGACGAGGTGGCCCTGGATTTTCGCGTGCTGGGGGAAAATCCCAACAACGCAGGCCAGGTCAACGTGCTGTTGGCCGGGTGTCGCCGGGATCAAGTCGAAGCGCGCACCGAGGCCTTGGAAATTGCCGGCCTAAAGCCTGCGTTTATTGATGTTGAGGCCTATGCCGTCGAGCGCTCATTCGAATTGATGGCCAGTCAGTTGGATCCGGATGTTGCGGCGGGTGTGGTCGGCATTGCCGACGTGGGCGCTAACAGCACCATGGTGGCGGCGTTAGAGCAGGGCGCGGTCAGCTTCACCCGAGAGCAGATCTTTGGCGGCCGGGTCCTGACCGAAGAAATCCAAAAGCGATATGCCCTAAGCCCCGACGAAGCGGGCCTGGCCAAGAAACAAGGAGGCCTGCCGGATGATTATTCGGGATCCGTGCTGGTGCCTTTCTGTGAAAACCTAGCGCAACAAATCGGCCGTAGCCTGCAGTTTTTCTACGCCGGCTCCAGCCATGAAAAACTCGACACCTTGTTGTTGGCGGGGGGCTGCGCGGCGATCGATGAACTGCCAGGGCTGCTGAACGAGCGCCTGGGCGTGCCGGTGGTGCGCTGCAATCCCTTTGCTGACATGACCACCGCCAACGGCGTCAACGTCAGCGGCCTGAAGCAGGACGCTCCGGCCTTGCTGATTGCTGCGGGCCTGGCCATGCGGGCGTTTGAAGCCGAGGGCATTAACCTGTTGGCCTGGCGCGACGAATTGCGTCAGGTGCGGCAACGAAATTTCCTGGCGGGCACCGCCGCTTCGGTCGTGCTGGGACTGGGTACTGTGTTTTCCGGGTTGCAGTTTTATGACGGCCAAGTGGCGCAGCAACAGCAGCGAAATCAATTTTTGACGGCCCAAATTCAGCGAGTTGACCGTCAGATTGCAGAGATTCGCGAGCTACGGGACCTGCGCGGCCAACTGGTGGATCGCATGCAGGTAATCCAAGACCTGCAGGGCCGGCGTTCGGGCATCGTGTATGTGTTCGACAACTTAGTGACCTCCTTGGTCGACGGCTCGTATTACACCAGTCTGACTCGCACCGGTGAGCGTGTGCAGCTTGAAGGGCGGGCGGAAAACAACAATCGAATCTCCAACTTGATGCGCTCGATTGATGGCGCTGAATGGTTCAAAGACCCCAACCTGACCCAGGTTCTGGCGCAAAAGGCCGGCAGCCTACCCAACGTATTCAGCCTGACCGTGGCGCTGGACGATCCCAACCGGCGTGAGGAGCAACCATGAGCATGCTGTCTGAGTTGCGCGAATTTCGTGCGGATGACATGGACTTGGCCACCGCGGGTCAATGGCCCCGTCTGGTTAAATTCCTATTTTGGTGTTTGTTGTTTGTCGCCATTTGCGGCGCCGGCTGGTGGTTTGTGATTAAAGGCCAGCAAGCCGAGCTGCAGCGTCAGACGGCACAAGAGGTCACGCTAAAACAGCAGTTTGAGGCCAAGGCATTTCAGGTCGCCAACCTGCCAAGGCTGCGCGAGCAAATGGCCGATATGGAAGCCCAATTTGGCGCCCTATTGCGCCAGTTGCCCAGCGACACCGAGGTGCCAGGCCTGCTTGAAGACATCACCAGTACAGGGGTTGGCGCGGGCCTGGAGTTTGACTCCATTAGTCTGCAACCCGAGGTGCAACGCGAGTATTACATCGAGTTGCCGATCCAAATCACAGTGCGCGGCTCGTATCACGAACTGGGCAATTTCGTCAGCGGTGTTGCCGGGCTTCCCCGCATCGTGACGCTACACGACTTCTCGATTCAGCCGCTGTCGGGCGATCAGTTGGACATGAGCATCTTGGCCAAAACCTATAGGTACCGTGATGACAGTTAGACTTTTAGGGATCGGCGTCGTCTTGATGCTGGTGGGCTGTGGGCAAAACGCTCAGCTGTCGGATTTGGAACGTTTTGTGGCTCAGGTCAAAGCGCGCCCGGGTGGCGAGATTGAACCGGTTCCGACCTTTGATACCTACGAGCCATTTGTATATCAGGCCAACTCGCTGCGCAGCCCATTTTTGGCGCCCGTCGAGGTGCGCGAAGTGAATCGTCCCAAGGCCGACCCGAACATCAAGCCGAACCTGGATCGACGCCAGGAGTACCTTGAACAATTCAGCCTAGATGCGCTCTCGATGGTCGGTACCCTGGCCTTGCTGGACGGGCAAAGTTTTGCCCTGGTGGCGGATGTTGAAGGGCAGATCAGCAAGGTCACTATCGGTAATTACATTGGCCAGAACTATGGCCGGATCACTCAGGTCTCGGAAGCTCGCATTGAGCTGACCGAGATTGTTCCAGACGGCGGGCAAGGTTGGTTACAGCGACCGCGCACGTTGCAACTTAAAGACCCCACGCAACAGTGAAGGAAATAGGTATGACAGCCCTCGTGAAAGCAACCGCATGGCTCGCGGCAATATTGGTGTCCGTTGCGGCCACCGCCCGCCCCGTGGTCATCACGGACATGGCGATTCAGAGCGTTGCAGCGGGACAGATTCAGTTGCGCTTGGCCTTTGACGGTCCGGCACCGAGTCCGCGCAGTTACACCGTGAACGATCCCGCTCGAATCGCCATTGATTTAGAGCAAACCGGCAGTGCCCTGGACAAGCGTTACTACCAAGTGGGGGGCGAGGCTGTGCAGGGGGTGACGGTGGTGGAGTCTGCGGGCCGGACCCGTTTGATCGTAAACCTGAACGAAATGATTCCCTTCGATGTGGCCAACGATGGCAACCGTTTACTGGTCTCCCTTGGCGGGGATGTTGTGATGCCTGCCCAGGCAGAACCGGTGCCCATGGCGGCCGCGGTCGAGACCGGGGTGAACGATGTTGATTTTCGCCGGGGTGAGCAGGGCGAGGGGTTGGTGAAAATTGTGTTGACCGACGCCTCGGCCAGCCCCGAAATAGAACAGCAGGGTCAGGTCATTCGGGTTCGTTTGCCCGGGGTGGCATTGCCGCCTGCCCTGGCCCGGCGCTTGGATGTGGTGGACTTTGGGACCCCGGTTCGCCGTGTGGACGCCTTTGTAGAGGGTGGCGACACGATCATTGCGATCCGCCCCGAGGGCGCCTTTGATTACTTGGCGTTTCAAACCGATTCGACCCTAACCGTGTCGGTGGCCAAAATTAGTGCCCAAGAACAGCAGCGTCGCGACGAGGTGAATCAATACCAAGGCGAAACCTTGAGCCTGAACTTCCAGGATATCGAGGTGCGCAAGGTGTTGAACCTGATCGCCGACTTCACGAACTTGAACCTGGTGGCTTCCGACACGGTCGGCGGCAACATTACGCTGCGATTGCAAAACGTTCCCTGGGATCAGGCGCTGGATCTCGTGCTGCGCACCAAAGGCCTGGACAAGCGGCAAGTGGGCAATGTGCTGTTGGTGGCGCCGGCGGAAGAGATCGCCGCTCGGGAGCAGTTGGAGCTCGAGAACCAAAAAGCGGCCGAGGAATTGGCCCCGTTACGCACAGAATTTATTCAAGTTCAGTATTCCAAAGCCTCTGACATTGCCGGGCTATTAACCGGCGCCGGGGTGGATGGCGCGGTCGAGGCGGGGGACTCCTCGGTCTTGCTAACCGCGCGCGGCAGCGTGGCAGTCGATGAACGCACCAATACGCTGATCGTCCAGGACACGGCGGCCAAGTTGCAAGAGGTCCGCGAGTTGATGCAGGTGCTGGATGTACCGGTGCGTCAGGTCATGATTGAGGCGCGCATTGTGACTGCCGAATCGAGCTTCAGTGAACGTGTCGGCGTCAAATGGGGTGCCCTTTACGAGGGCACGGGCGGTGGCGTGACCACCCGGGTTGGCGACAGCATCACTTCGCTAAATACCCTGGCGGACAATGCCTCGGTGACCGATTTGTCCGGTGGTTTGGCCGCACGCTCGCCGGCGATTGGCGCCGATGCCCTGAACGTTGATTTGATACCCGC